>CALFOF010000210.1 GCA_937919075.1 uncultured Cyanobium sp.
GGCGCCCTGGCCCAGGCCGGTGCGCGCGCCCGCGGGGGCACCTTGCTGGTGACCCTGGAGCCGTGCTGCCACCACGGCCGCACGCCGCCCTGCAGCGAGGCCGTGATCGCCGCCGGCATCCACCGGGTGGTGGTGGCGATGGAGGATCCAGATCCGCGCGTGGCCGGCGGCGGCCTTGCCCGGCTGCGGCAGGCGGGGGTGGAGGTGGTCACGGGAGTGGCCGAGGCCGACGCCCGCGCCCTCAACCGCGCCTTCTGCCATCGCATCGCCAGCGGTAGGCCCCTGGGCATCCTCAAGTGGGCGATGAGCCTCGATGGCCGCACGGCCCTGGCCAATGGGGCCAGCCAGTGGATCAGCGGCCCTGAGGCCCGGACCTGGGTGCACCGCCTGCGCGCCCGCTGCGATGCCGTGATCGTGGGCGGCGGCACCGTGCGGGCCGATGATCCGCTGCTCACCAGCCGCGGCCGGCGGCAGCCAGAACCGCTGCGGGTGGTGCTCAGCCGCCAGCTGAAGCTGCCCGGCCTGCTCGCGCAGCCAGCCGCTCGGCCTGCTCAGCTCTGGGATCAGCAGCAGGCCCGCACATTGGTGGCTCATGGCCCTGAGGCACCGCAGCAGCGCCGTGAGGCCTTGGCGGGGCTCGGCGTGGAAACGCTGGAGCTAAGCAGCTGCGAGCCCCGGCCGCTGCTGGAGGCCCTGGCCGGACGCGGCTGCAACCAGGTGCTGTGGGAATGTGGGCCCAGCCTGGCGGCGGCGGCGCTGCGGCAGGGCTGCGTGCAGCGGCTGGCCGCTGTGATCGCGCCGCGGCTGCTTGGTGGGGTGGCGGCTCGCACGCCGCTGGGGGATCTGGAGCTGGCGGATCTGGCTGAAGCCCGGCTGTGGCCCACCCAGCAACTGAGCCGCTGCGGCCCCGATCTGCTCTGGGAGCTGGAGGCGCCGGAGCCTGATCCGTAGGGTGTCGCTCAGCGACCATGGCCGCCATGCCGGTGACTCTCCTGCTGCTGCCCCCCCGCTTGCCGGTGCCGATCGCCGGCCTGCTGCTGGCGGTGGTGGTGTGGGTGGCCCTGCAGCTGATCGGCTCACGCCTGCAGCGGGATTCCCTGGCCCAGGCCCTGCTGATGCGCAGCCAGCTCAGCCTCTGCCTCACGATCCTGCTGGCCAGCCTGGGCTGGTGGGCGGCCAGCCTGACCGATCCCGCGCTGCTGCCACTGACTCGCGGTGGGCTGGAGGTGCGCGACGGGCTGATCACGATCGGCCTGGTCTGGACGGTGCTGCGCTGCAAGCGGGAACTGCGGCGCCAGGTGGACACCTACTCCCAGCAGGTGTTTCCGAACCTGACGCAGCGGGAGCGCCTGTTCCTGTTCGATCTGGCCGACAAGCTGATCGCGGTGCTGGTGGCGGTGCTGATCGCCCTGGAGCTGCTGCGCCTGCTCGGCACGCCCACGGCGCTGCTGGCCACCGCCGGAGGCTTCGGCGCCGCGGCCCTGGGCTTCGGCGCCAAGACGATCGTGGAGAACGCCCTCAGCGGCATCAGCCTGTACGTGAACCGCCCCTTCGTGGTGGGGGATTTCATCCGCGTCCCCTCCGAAGATCTGGCCGGCACGGTGGTTCAGATCGGCTGGTTTTACACCCAGCTGCGCGATCCCGAGCGGCAGCCGGTGTTCATTCCCAATGGCCTGTTCACCACCCAGCCGGTGATCAACATCGCCCGTATCGACAACCGCAGGATCTGGATCGATTTCGGCGTGCGCTACAACGACCGCGAGCTGATCGAGCCGATCATCGCCGCCCTGCAGCAGCAACTGGGCGATGATCCGGCGATCGACCACGAAAAGATGGTGGCCGTGCACTTCGTGGGCTATGGCGAATCCAGCCTGAACCTGCGTCTGCTGTGCCATGGCTGCGATGGCGACATCGCCACGGCCTGGGATCTGCAGCAGCGTCTGTTGCTGAAGATCGGCCGGGTGGTGGAAGAGCAGGGCGCCGAGATGCCCTTCCCCACCCGGTTGCTGGTGCAGCCATGAACCGGCAACTCCTTTCACCATGCCGCTGACCTTCGCGCAACTTCAACAGCAGCTGCGTCCCGCCTGGGGGGCGCTCGATGTGGGTGCCAGCGAGGGCCTAGATCCCGACGGCTGCGATCTGCTGGTGGTGCCGTCGTTGAGCCTGGACCAGAACCAGATCGATCTGGTGGCCGGCGCCCATCACTACGAAGAGCGGCAGCTGTTCTCGCTGATCAGCCTGCGGCATCCCGGAGTCCAGGCCGTGTATCTCACCAGCAAGCTGCTGCCTGATCTGGTGGTGGATGCGGTGCTGGAGCTGCTGCCGGGGATGCCCGCCTCCCATGCCCGGCGCCGGTTGCAGCTGTTCGACACCGACGACGCCTCGCCGCGGCCGCTGACCCAGAAGCTGCTGGAGCGGCCCGCCCTGCTGGAGCGCATCCGCGAGCGGCTGCGACCGGGCCGCAGCTTCATGACCTGCTTCAACGTGACGCCGCTGGAGAAGGAACTCTCGGTGCGGCTGCAGGTGCCGCTGCTGGGCACCGATCCCGGCCTGGGGTGCTGGGGCAGCAAGGCGGGCAGCCGCGAACTGTTCCATCGCTGCGGGGTGCCCCATCCAGCCGGCAGCGCCTTGGTGCACGATCTCGACGCCCTCAGCGAGGCCACCGCCGCCCTGTGGGAGGCCCATCCGGAGCTGGAGCGGGTGGTGGTGAAGCTGAACGAAGGCTTCAGCGGCGAAGGCAACGCGGCGCTGGAACTGGGGCCACTGCAGCTGGCAGATCGCAGTGGCGACGAACGGCGCCGGCGGCTGCGCCAGGCGCTTGAGCAGCTGCCGATGCCGCCGCCCCAGTGGCAGCAGTTGCTGGTGGAGCAAGGGGCGCTGGTGGAGGCCTGGTTGCAGGGGGGAGAGGCGCTCCATTCCCCCAGCGTGCAGGGCATGATCCATCCGGGCGGGCAGGTGGAGATGCTCTCCACCCATGAGCAGATCCTGGGCGGTCCGAACGGGCAGACCTACCAAGGCTGCCGCTTCCCCGCCGACGCCGCCTACCGGGAGGCGCTGCTGCGCCACGGGCGGGCGGTGGGGGAAGCGCTGGCCCAGGAGGGGGCGCTGGAGCGTTTCGCGGTGGATTTCATCGCCCGCCGCTTCGGTGAGCAGTGGGACCTGCAGGCGATCGAGGTGAACCTGCGCAAGGGGGGCACCACCCATCCCTTCATGGCTCTGCGCTACGCCACCAACGGCCGGATCGATCCAATCAGCGGCGTGTTCCATGCGCCCTCCGGCCAGAAGCTCTGCTATGTGGCCACCGATAACCTCTGCGATGCCCGCCTGCGCGGTCTGCTGCCGCTCGACCTGATCGACATCGTGGCCGTGGCGGGGCTGCACTTCGATCCGGCGGAGCTGCGCGGCAGCCTGTTCCATCTGCTGGGTTGCCTGTCCCAGTACGGCAAGCTCGGCATGACCTGCATCGGCCACGACGCCACCGAAGCCAGCCGCCTCTACGACGCCACCGCCGCACGCTTGCTGGAGGGGGCGCAAGCCTTGCAACGGGGGGCAGCCTGAGCGAGCGGTGATGGGGTCCCACAAGCCTCCCCGCCAGGCCCGAAAATGGAGAGCCCTTGTCGCTTTTCCATGGAAGCCAGCTGGAACGACTGCGTGATCGCCTCCAGTGACGACATCGTCAAGCTCGAAGGCAATGCCTACTTCCCGCCGCAGGCCCTGCGCCCGGAATGCTTCCGCCCCTCCACGCACCGCAGTGTGTGCGGCTGGAAAGGCGAAGCCCACTACTACGACGTGGTGGTGGGGGACAAGGTGAACGCCAACGCCGCCTGGTTCTACCCATCGCCCAAGGCCGCGGCTGAGGAGATCGCCGGACGGGTGGCCTTCTGGAAAGGCGTCAGCGTGGCCTGAACGCTCAGGCCAACGCGGCCAGCGGGGGCAGCGGCAGCCCATGGGGTCCGTAGGCCCGCTGCAGGCGGTGGGTGATCCCTGGCTCCGGCGTCCAGCACAGTTCTGTGATCAGTGGTTCATCCGGCAGACGCGGGTTGGTGGTTTCCAGCTGCAGGGTGGCTTCCAGCTGCCACAACTCCTGGCTGCCGACGGCGGCAGGCTGGCGACGCACCCGATGGGGCGCCGGCGGCGGTGCCTCCTGGGCGCCGGGGCGGGCTTCCACGACCAGCACCACGGCTTCGAGGCGCTCAGCGCCGTGCCGCACCACCACCCGCCGGCGCCGCTCGCCGTGCACGAGGCAGAGCTCGGTGAGGCAGCTCCAGGGGCCCACCTTGTCGGGGCCCAGGCTCCAGTGCCCCTGCGGGGAGATCTCCATCTCGGCGGGAGGCTCCTCAAACCGCATCGTCGCCACCCGGCCGGTGTGGCGGTAGGTGAGGGCGGCCTCCACGCTGCCGTCCACCTCCCGCACCTCCAGGCCAGTGGGAAAGCGCTCACATTCGATCCCTGCCCCATCCAGCCGGATGAAGGTGCCCTCCCAGAGCCGGGCGCTGGCATCGAGAAGGATCTGGCGAGGTGAACGGGACATGGGAGGCGGAGGCGGCCGCCCATGCCGGCAAGCGAGGGGCGGCCAAGTGCCGGGGCCATGGCTGGAGGCTTCGTTCAGCAGCTGGCCTGCCTACTATCGAGGAATCATCGTGATTCCGAGGCCCGCGCCTGAGCGTTCAACTGCCGCTGCCCTGCAGCCCCCATCTCCGTCGATCCACGGCTTCGGCGGCAGCCGCCCCCCAACGATGACCCCACCCATCAGCGCCACTGCTCAACCTGCCGCCCAGCCACCGGCAGGCCAGGCCCAACCGTCTCGCCGGGTGCGCCGCTCCGATTTCATCCTCACGCCCTATTGCCGCAGCGACGACCGCATCGCCGCCTGGCAGCTGGTCAACACTGTGGTGCCCTATCTGCTGCTGTGGGCCTTGGTGATGCGGCTGCTGGCCGCAGGACAGCCCTGGCTGTGCGCGCCACTGCTGGTGGTGATGGTGCTGTTCTCCGGGCGCTGCTTTTCGCTGATGCACGATTGCGGCCACCGCTCGCTCTTTCGCACCGCCTGGATGAACCGAGGCGCGGGATTTCTGCTCGGTGTGATCAACGCGATTCCGCAGCATCCCTGGTCGGAAGGCCATGCTTATCACCACCGCCACAACGGCAACTGGGAGCTCTACCGCGGCCCCTCGGCGCTGATTTCAGTCGACGACTTCCTCAGCCTTTCGCCCGTCAAGCAGCGGTTCTATCAGTTTCTGCGGCACCCGCTGATGCTGTTTCCCGGCGGCTTCTTCTACCTGGTGATCAAGCCCCGCGTGGCCCTGTTGCTGGGCAGTGTGGATGCCGTGCGGCATGCCGCACGCACCTGGCGCCAGAACCCACGCACTCCGCTCAGCAAAGTGCTCAGCACCCACACCTCCAAACATTGGTATTCCTCCTGGCAGTTTGTTGATCTGCTACTCAACAACATCTGCGTGATCAGCGGCTGGGTGCTGCTCTCCCACTGGCTGGGCGCCGGCCGTTTCTGGAGCGTGTATTCGATCGTGATGGCCTGTTCGGCGGCGCTGTTCATCTGCATCTTCTTCGTGCAGCACAACTTCGAAACCTCCTACGCCCATCGCACCGAGGGTTGGAGTGGCCTCACCGGAGCGCTCAATGGCACGAGCCTGCTGTTGCTGCCACCGATCCTGAACTGGTTCACCGCCGACATCGGCTTTCACAACATCCACCACCTGTGTGAAACGATCCCGAATTACCGGTTGAAGGCCTGCCACGAGCGCAATGCGGAGCTGCTGGAAAACGCCCAGGCGCTCTACATCCGCGACATCCCCGATTGCTTCAAATACATCCTCTGGGATCGCCACCGCGACCGCCTGCAATCGGTGGCTGCAGCCCTGGCAGAAGCGGTGGCTGGCACCGGGCCCAAGGCCCAGGGGATCGAAGCACGGGCCTGACGACGGTCGTCAGGACAGACGCCCAGCAGGGGCGCGGCGGCGCCTCAGCGCTCGCCGAGCAGCTCAGCCCAGCTGAGTGGCTGATGAGCCTGCTCTTTGCTGCGGCGGGCTTTCGAAGCCATGGAGGCCTTGGCAGCGAAGTGGCTGGCGCGATCAACGCAGCAGAACAGCTGGCTGGTGGCGGCCGTGGCGGGCAGCAGCCCCTGGCGGCGGGCCGGGCGGGTGGAACGCGCCGCCGGGCTGGTGGCGGTGGTCGTCATGGCAAAGGTGGACATGGGCAGGCTGGAGAGGGAAAGGGTGGGCATGGAAAGGATGGACATGGGAAAACGGGATACAGAAAGGCGGAACAAGAACGCGTTGACGCAGAAAGCGCTGGCTTGACCTTGAACACCGGATCCGGCCACGAGGCGCCGTTGGATCCAGACGTTGTACGAGCCCCCTCACGCGCTGCATGGGAGAGACCTTCAAGAGAGGGAAAGCCGGAAGTTCGGCCAATCCCAGAGAAAAGGGGGCCCGCTGTTACGGGAAACCTTCAGCTCTTGCCTGGCGCTGAAGCCTGTGGATCCTGGCGCTGAAGCGCTGCAGCCAGGCGGTGAAACTGTTGGATGGAACCATTGGATGGAACCATTGGTTGAATCGGCCCCTCGCGGAGCTTCGGCCGACGCTTCAACGTACACCCTTTGCAGGAAGCCTGCGCCTTCCTGGCCAAAACTGATGCCGTTTTGGGATCAGATCAGTTCTGGGTGCAGCGGATCTCCCTTGAACGGACCGCACACCCGCGAGGTGATCCAGCCGCCGTAGAAGCCACCCGGTTGGGGCGTCACCCGCTCACCATCGATGGAGCAGGCGTCCATCAGCGCCGGGTAGAAGCTGAACCAGCCGGCCAGGGGACGGAATGCCGGCGTGGGATCGGTGTAGGTCCAGCCGGCACGGCGCAGGCGCCGCTCGCCCAGCACCACATCCACGTAGGTGGCCAGCCCCTTCCACTCGCAATAGCTGCGGCCCGGCACCGCCTCCAGCAACTCCAGCTGCAACGCCTCGGGCGGCAGGTAGACCGTGGGGGGATGGAAGGTTTCCAGCACCAGCAGGGAGCGATGGCTGTCGGCGAGCCGCCGGCCGAGGGCCTCCACCACCACATGGGCGGGGCTGGCCACGAGCGCGGGCGGACGGGGATAGTTGGCGACGCGCTCCATGGCCTTGGTCGTGCTGCCGCCAGTGTGATGGCTCAGAACTTGCTCCGCAGCAGCAGCAGCGCGCCGAGAAACAGCGGCACGTTGATCACCGCCGCGATCACCAGCACGGCACTGGCCCAGCCCGGGTGATCAATGGCGGACGCCGCCAGCAGGAAGCTGCCGTCCACGACCACCAGCGCGCCCATCCAGGCGAGCGGAAAGCGAATCGACCCCACCGGCGCGGACGCGGCGCTCACCGGCGGGGGCGCTGAAGCTGACGGGGAAGGCCGTGCATCCTTGATCATGGGCCGGTGGAGGGAGCGGGCGCGACCATGGCGATCAACAGGAACGGGCCAACGCAAGGATTGCAACGGTGAGCAAGCTGAAGATGGCCGCCC
>CALFOF010000211.1 GCA_937919075.1 uncultured Cyanobium sp.
CGCAAGTAGGGGTATCGATGCTGCCGCTCAGGCGCTGGCGCAGGAGCGCGGCGGCCTTCGCCCCGTTGCTCACCACCTCAGCCGCGGAGGCCCATATGAAGGGCATGTTCAAGACCAGGCAGGAAGCTGAAAAACGGGCCGCCGAGCTCAAGTGCAAGGGCACGTTTGCGATGGGCTCGCTGTGGATGCCCTGTGCGAATGAGCAGGCGCTCCACAAGGCCCTGCAGAACAACTGACCCCACGCCGCCGGGGATCCCCATGAGCCGACGCCAGCTGCGCCGCCGCATCCATCGAGCCCTGGTGCCGATCGCAGCGGTCCCCCTGATCATCACCGCACTGTCGGGCTCGATCTATGGACTGATGCTGGCGAACGACATCGATGCCTTCTGGCTGCTCAAGATCCACACGGGCAACTTCGGGGTGCTCAACCTGCAGCCCTATTACTCGGCGATCATCGGAATTCTGACCTTGATGATTGCCTTCTCCGGTGTCGGCCTGATGTTCGGCGGTCGCCGCAAGCAACCAACATCACGGAGCCCAGAGGCGAAAGATCAGGAACCATGATACGAAGATCACCGGACATGACTCTCCATTCAACTGGACACCACTAGGTTGAAGGGATGGCTCCGCTCCAACGTCCGGCCCCTGATGACACGTCCCCGATGAGCGACCCTTCCGCCAGTCCGTCCTGCTGCCACTCCGATGGCATGGCCGCATCGGCGGACGGCATGGAGCGGGAGCTGGCCCGGGAACTCACCCAGCTGCGCCGCAAGGTCAGCGTGGCGGTCGTGCTCACCGCACTGGTGATGCTCTCCAGCCTGCCCCACATGCTCGGGGTCCACAGCCTGCCCTTCCTGCCGGCCTGGTTCACCAGCCCCTGGACCCAGCTGATCCTCACCACGCCGGTGCTGTTCTGGTGCGGCCGGGGCTTCTTCACCGGCGCCGCCTCGGCCTTTCGCCAGCATGGCGCCGACATGAACACCCTGGTGGCGGCCGGCACCGGCATCGCCTGGCTCACCTCGCTGTTCAGCACCGTCTTTCCCCAGCTGCTGATCGCCGAAGGTTTGCCGGCAGACGTCTATTACGAAACCACAGCCGTGATCCTCACCATGGTGCTGCTGGGCAACCTGCTGGAGGCCCGCGCCCGGGGACAGACTTCCGAGGCCATCCGGCGCCTGCTGCAGCTCCAGCCTCCCACCGCCCGGGTGATGCGGGATGGCCATGCGGTCCAGATCCCCGTGTCCCAGGTGGTGGTGGGTGATCTGGTGCAGGTGCGTCCTGGGGAGAAGCTGCCCACCGATGGGGTGGTGCGTGAGGGCAGCTCCTGGGTGGAGGAATCGATGCTCACCGGTGAACCCACGCCTGTGGCCAAGGCTGCGGGCGATGCCGTGATCGGCGCCTCGATGAACCGCAGCGGCAGCTTCACCTTCCGGGTCAGCCGGGTGGGGGGCGACACGGTGCTGGCCCAAATTGTGGAGCTGGTGCGTCAGGCCCAGAGCTCCCGCACCCGGGTGCAGCGCGTGGCAGATCAGGTGGTGAGCTGGTTCGCGCCAGTGGTGATCGCCCTGGCCATCGCCGCCTTCGTGATCTGGTTCCTGGTCAGCGGCAATCCGGTGCTGGCGATGCTGTTTCTGGTGAGCGTGCTGGTGATCGCCTGTCCCTGCGCCCTGGGCCTGGCCACCCCCACCTCGATCATGGTGGCCTCCGGCAAAGGGGCGGAGAACGGCCTGATCTTTCGCAGCGCTGAGGCCCTCGAAACCGCCGGCAAGCTGCGCACCATCGTGCTCGACAAGACCGGCACCCTCACCCGCGGCCAGCCGGAGGTGACGCAGTTCGAGCGACTGTCCGGTGGTGTGGTGCCGGCTGACAGCCTGCTGGCCCTGACGGCCGCGCTGGAATCCCGCTCGGAGCATCCCCTGGCCGAGGCGATCGTGGCCTATGCCACACGCCAGCTCAACCCGGGCGACCTCCCGGCGGTGGCGGGCTTCGAGGCCGTGGCGGGACGCGGCGTGCAGGGAGTCATCGCCGGCCAGCAGGTGCTGGTCGGCACCCCGCGCTGGTTCCCCGAGCTCGGCATCGACACCGCCGCCCTCCAGCCCCTGGTGGAGCGGCTGGAGGCCCTGGCCTGCAGTGTGGCGGCGGTGGTGGTGGACGGGCGGATCGAGGCCTGCTTCGGCGTGGCGGATCCCCTCAAAGCCAGTTCAGAAGCCGCCGTTGCCGCCTTGCGGCGCCTGGGATTGCAGGTGGTGATGCTCAGCGGCGACGCCCGCCGCACCGCCGAGGTGGTGGCCGCCCAGGTGGGGATCGAGCGGGTGATCGCCGAGGTGCGCCCCGCCGACAAGTCCTCGGTGATTCGCAAGCTCCAGGAGCAGGGCGAGGGCCTGGTGGCGATGGTGGGCGACGGCATCAACGACGCCCCCGCCCTGGCCCAGGCGGATGTGGGCATCGCCATGGGCACCGGCACCGATGTGGCGATCGCCGCCAGCGACATCACCCTGATCTCCGGCAACCTGGCCGGTGTGCCGGCGGCGATCGAGCTCAGTCGCCACACCATGGCCAACATTCGCCAGAACCTGTTCTTCGCCTTCGCTTACAACGTGGCCGGCATTCCGATCGCCGCCGGTGTGCTCTTTCCGCTGACCGGCTGGCTACTCAGCCCGATGATCGCCGGCGGCGCCATGGCCTTCAGCTCCGTGTCGGTGGTGAGCAATGCCCTGAGGCTGCGGAACTTTCGGCCCACGCCCCTGCCCGTTGCCGCCAGCTGATGACCCATCTCTTTGCTGCCGACCTGGTCAAAGCCGAACCGCTCTGGCGTGCCATTGAGCAGCCCATGGCGCTGAAGGCCCTGGTCGCCATCGTTGGTGTGGCGCTGATCGCCTGGGAACTGTGGTGGTTCCTCGGCCGCCATGGCGGTGGCGTGGTGGCCCGCGAGAGCGAGGCGGGCGTGCAGGAGATCACCATCACCGTGGATGGTGGCTATGCGCCCTCAAGAATCAGAGTCAAGGCCGGCCAGCCGATGCGGCTGGCTTTTCACAGGATCGATCCGAGCGGCTGTGTGGCCCAGGTGATCTTCCCCGATTTCCACAAAACCCTTGATCTGCCCCTTGATGCCACAACAAGCCTGGAATTGCCGCCTACCGAAGCCGGTACCTATCCCTTCCACTGCGGCATGAACATGGTGCGAGGCGTGCTGGAGGTGGAGTGAGGCCGGTTGGCGCGATCCAGGTCGGCCGCGTCCGCTCAGGCGGTGATCTCCAGAATGCCCATCATGCCCAGCTCCTCGTGATCGAGGATGTGGCAGTGGTACACACTGCGCCCGGCGAAGTCGTCGAAACGGGTTCTGATCCGTACCGTTTCGCCTGGGCGCAGCAGCACCACGTCTTTCCAGGCGCGAAAGGGCTCGGGCTTGCCGTTGCGGCTGATCACCTGGAAGGGGTTGATGTGCACATGGAAGGGGTGGTCCATCACTCCGTCGTTCACCAGTTCCCACTCCTCCGTATCGCCGAGACGCACGCGGGTATCGATCCGGCCGTGGTCGAAGGGGCGGCCATTGATCAGGAACACCATCCCCATGCCAGGGGCCATGCCGTGGTTCAGCACGAAGCGGCGACGGCGCACCGGCTCCGGCAGGAGCTCGACCGGCAGCAGGCGCTCCGGTAGCGGCAGGGGTGCCACCGATCCCGCGTAGGCCAGGGTGGCGATCGACACCGGACCCTGCTGTCCAGGGCCTGATCCCATGCCCATGCCACCCATCATTCCGCCGGCACCCCGGGTGTAGGGAAGGTTCAGCAGCCGGTAGCGGCCGCCCTGCCGCTCGCCGCGCACCAGCACCTCAGCCCGCTCGCCGGGGGCCAGCAGCAGCTCCACCAGCTCCACCGGTGCTTCGAGGGCACCGCCATCGGTGGCGATCAGGTGGAAGGGATGCTCCTCCAGTGCCAGTCGCCAGAAGCGGGCACTGGAGCCGTTCACGATCCGTAGCCGCAGCAGACCACCGGCGGGCATTGAGAGCGTCGGGTTCACCTGGCCGTTGACGGTGAGCACCGCTCCCTCGCGCCCCAGCATCAGTCCCATGCCCATCGGGCTGGAGCCCCTCTCAGCGGGAAGATCCTTGAGGAAGAGCACCTGCTCGGCGGCGGCCCGCACCGCGGGGATCCGATCGAGGGCACCGCGCACGATCAGCACCCCTCCCAGGCCGCCGAACACCTGATCGGCCACCGTGCCGTGGCTGTGGGGGTGGTAGTAGAAGGTGCCGGCGGGATGGTCGGCCGGCAGGGTGAAGGCGTAGGAGTGGCTTTCGCCTGGGCCCACGCTCAGGAAGACGTTGTCGCCACTGCCGCCAGGAGGGATGTGGAGGCCGTGGTAGTGGATGTTGGTGGGGCGAGGCAGGCGGTTGTGCAGGTTGATCCGCACGGCATCACCCGGATCGATCTCCAGCAGGGGCCCTGGCAGCAAACCGTTGTAGGTGAGCGCCCTGGCCGGCCCGCCCGGGATCGCAACTTCGGTCTCCTGCGCTACCAGATCCAGGTCCAACCGTCCGCCGCTGGAGCGCAGGCGGGACGGAGCGGTCGCGCTGGCGCTGCCTGCCGATCGGAGCTGTCCGGAGCGTCCCAGCAGGGCGGCGCCGGCGGCGCTGGCGGAGGCACCGGCCACCAGGGCAAGAAAGGGGCGGCGGTCGCGTACAAGCCATCCATTCCTGCAACGCCTGATCATGAAAACCCTCCTCGCCACAGCTTTCGCTGCACTTGCCCTCGCTACCCCTGCCCTGGCCGACTCCGCCAAGGCGTATTGCGAGATGGTTCGCACCAACG
>CALFOF010000212.1 GCA_937919075.1 uncultured Cyanobium sp.
GCGCATGGCTGGTGCCATCGACGCTGACCCGGCCGCTGGCCATCGCCTCCAGCACGGCGCTCTGGGTGCGCGGGCTGGCGCGGTTGATCTCATCGGCCAGGAGCACCTGACTGAACAGGGGGCCGGGCTGGAAACTGAAGCTGCCACTGCCCGCTTCGAGCACACCAATGCCCGTGAGATCGGCGGGGAGCAGGTCGCTGGTGAAGTGCACCCTTTTGAAATCTAGCCCGAAACAGCGGGCGAGGGCTTCGGCGAGGGTGGTTTTGCCCATGCCGGGCAGATCCTCGATCAGCAGGTGGCCGCGGGCCAGCAGGCAGGCCACCGCCAGGCTGATCTGCTGCTCCTTGCCCAGCAGCACCTTGCTGACATGCTCGATGACCCGTTGCGGCGACACAGACTGGATCGGCCGGCCAAACCGTTATCACATTAAAGGATGGTGAGTTTGATGGCGGGGGGGCGATGACCAGCACACCGGGCGGCCCGGCGCTCGACCTCCGGCACGGCGGCAACCTGGCCGCCAGCGCGCGCCGCCTTGGCTGCCAGCCCCATCAGCTGCTCGATGCCAGCGCTTCCCTGGTCCCGTTCGGTCCCCCTGCCTCCCTGCGACGAGCGCTGCGTCGCTGCCTGGCGGGCGGGAACGCCGGCACAGCCCTGCGCGACTATCCCGACCGCAGCTACAGCCAGCTGCGGTCGGCGATTGCCAGCCACCACGGCATCGACCCGGCGGCGGTGCTGCCCGGCAATGGGGCCGCTGAACTGTTCACCTGGGCGGCCCGGGACGCGGCGGCGGCGGGTGCCAGCCTGCTGCCGGAGCCCGGCTTCGCCGATTACCAGCGCGCCCTGGTCTGCTGGGACGGGGCCATCGAGCCGTTGCCACTGCCGTTGCCAGCACCGCCGGCCGGCCCAGGCCGCCCTGGCCTGCCGCCGCTCTGGGCCTGCCCGCTCCCCTTCCCCGCCCCGGCCGGTTCCGGCGCGGCGCTGTGGATCACCAATCCCCACAACCCCTCGGGCCAGCTGTGGGACCGCCGCTCCCTTGAGCTGCTGCTGGACCGCTTCGCGCTGGTGATCGTGGATGAGGCGTTTCTGCCGCTGGTGCCCGATGGGGAGCGCCACTCGTTGGTGCCCCTGGTGGCACACCACCCCCAGCTGATCGTGATCCGCAGCCTCACCAAACTGATGGCGATCGCCGGGCTGCGGCTCGGCTATGCGGTGGCGGCTCCGGCGCGGCTGCAGCGCTGGCAGGGGTGGCGGGATCCCTGGCCGGTGAATGGATTGGCTGCTGCCGTCGGCCCGCTGGTGATCGCCGATCGGCGCTGGCAGCACCGCGTGCAGCGCTGGGTGGCGCGGGAGGGCCCCTGGTTCCACGGCCAGCTGGATCGCCTGCCGGGGCTGAGCCCGCAGGCCGCGGCGGCCAACTTTCTGCTGCTGCGCGGCGATCGGTCTTTGCTGGAGCTGCGCGAGCGGCTGGAGAGCCGCCACCGCATCCTGCTGCGTGACTGCCGTTCGTTCGCAGGGCTGGGGGAGTGCTGGCTGCGCATCGGCCTGCAGGACCGCCGCGGCAACCGCCGCATCCTCAGGGCGCTGCGTCGTGAGTGGCCGGGATGAGTGCCTCAAGCAGCAGGGCCAGTTGCCGATCGGCATCACGCACCGCCAGGCGCTCCATGCCGCCGCGCAGCTCCAGCAGCGGATCGGCAGCCGCGGCGCTGCCCCGCAGCCTGGGCCCGATCAGCCGCCACAGCGTCCGGCCCAGGGCCGGATGTTCCGCCGCGTGCTGGTGCACGATCACCGCCGCTCCGCTGGCGGCGGCGGCGGCGGCGTTGGCCTCCTGGTGCTGGTCGGCGGCCTGTGGGTAGGGAACGAGCACGGCGGGTGTGCCGCAGACCGCCAGCTCACTGAGGCTGCCGGCCCCGGCCCGGCTGATCGCCAGATCGGTATGTAGCAGCAGCCCGGGCAGTTCATCGCTGAAGGCGCGCTCCACCAGGGCCGGATGCTGCAGGCCGCCCACCTCCGGGTCGTTGCTGCCGGTGAGATGCACCACGCGACAACCGGCGCTCAGCAAGGCCGGCAGCAGTGGCCGCACCATGCGGTTCAACCCCAGCGCCCCCTGGCTGCCGCCCATCACCAGCAGCAGCGGCCCCTCCCCCGCCGGCACCCAGGCCGGCAGCGGCGCGGGCTGGAGAAAGGCGCGGCGCACGGGGGTGCCGGTGAGCAGCGGCGTGCTGCCGGGCAGGCGCGCTGCCGCTGCTGGCAGGCCGATCGCCACCCGGCTGCACCAGCGGCCCAGCAGCCGCGTGACCCGTCCGGGCACGGCGTTGGATTCGTGCAGCACCACCGGAATGCCGCACCAGCGGGCGGCCAGGATGGCTGGGGCGGCGATGTAGCCGCCGGTGCTGAACACCACCTGGATCCGCTCGCGGCGGATCAACCGCCGCACCTGGCGGCTGGCGGCGATCAAGCGCAGCAGCTGCCAGAGCTTGCGTAGCCCCTTGCCCTGCAGCCCACCGGCGCGCACGGTGTGCAGGGGGTAGCGGCGCGGCACCAGCTCGGTCTCCAGCCGGTCGGGCACCCCCAGCCAGCTCACGGTCCAGGTGGCCGGCAGGGCCTCGGCCACAGCCAGGGCAGGAAACAGGTGGCCACCGGTGCCGCTGGCGGCGATCAACAAGTGGGTCATCAGCCTTCCCGGGCGCGCCTAACTTAAAAGCACCCCGACGGCCGCCAAACGCCCATGTCGTTGCACCGCCTGTCGCAGGGCTGTCTGTCGCAGGGCTGTCTGTCGCAGAGCTGTCTGTCGCGGAATCGCCTGTCGTTCACTTGCCAGTCGCTCACCGGCCTGCCGATGCGCACCCGTCTGTCGATTCCGCGTCCGTTCCGGCCACGCTTGGTGCTGACGGCACTGGTGCTCGCGGCCGCCTGCTGGGCGCCGGCGGCGCTGGCGGCGGTTCCCAGCCCCGACCTGCTCCGCAACCTGGAGACGGCTCTCAACAGCGGCTCCTCCGACAGTCTGGCTGCCCTGCTCAAGCCCGGCGGCGGCCTCGATCCTGCCGATGTCGAAGCCCGTTACCGCAGCCTGCGCACGCGCTTTCCCGATGCCCGCTGGCAGATCAGCCCAGGGGAGAACCTCAAAGACGGCCGCAGCACCGTGCGCATCAGCGTCAGCGGCAGCAGCCAGGTGGGCGCCTTCCTCTACCGCCTGCAGGCGGAGCAGCTGCTGGCCCTCAACACGCGTGACGGACGGCTTGATGGTCAGGAGCTGATTGCCGAGAGCGCCACCCTGCGCAGCGGCAGCACCGACCTGCCGGTCAGCGTGCTGATTCCTGATGCGGTGCTCACCGGTCAGCGGTACGACGTGGACGTGGTGTTCGACAACCCGCTCGACGGGGCGGTGGCTGCCGGCGGCATCGCCGCCGTGACCGAGGCACAGATCCGCGCCTTCAAGAGCCCCGACCTTGAACTTGCGGCGCTCGGTGGTGGTGGGGTGTTCAAGGTGGTGCAGGCGCCCCAGCAGCCCGGCAGCCAGACCTGGGCTGTGCTGCTGGTGCATCCCGATGGCATCGTCAGCACCACCAAGCGGGTGCGGGTGGTGGGCGATCGGGCCGCACTCAAGCCCTGAGCGCTTTCGCCGGACACATCTGGTCATTTCCGGCGGCCGTTCAGTTTGCGTTGAGTCGGAGATCAGCGGCAGCATGGAGAGGTTCAACCTGAAACCTCGTTTATGTCCTCCACCCGTCTGCAACGTCTCTTGCTGCCCCCTGTCGCCGCCACCCTGGCGGTGATCATGCATCTGGCCGCCGGTCAGGCCCAGACCGTGCCAGCTTCCGGCGCCCGACCAGGCGATGCTCCGGGCGCCGGTCGCAAGGCCCGGCTCGAGTCGGTCGAGAAACTCACCCCCAGCCAGAAGCAGGAACTGTTCAGTTTCCGCCGCAACCAGTCGCTGAAAACCCACGCCGAGCAGATCTCCATCCTGCAGAGCGGCGAGCGTTGTGTCGCCGCAGCCTCCAATCTGGAGTCCCTCCAGAGCTGCCGCCAGAAATCAATGGAAAGCCGCAGCGCCCTGATGAACAAGAACCGTGACCAGGTCCGCGCCTTCAACCAGAGGCTCGGCCTCCCCGTTCCTCAGCCCAAAGCAGACGGCAAAGGGCCTCGCCGCAGCTAGAGGGATCAGCACGTTCAGGTTCTGAATCCGAGCGCCGGGCGGGCCGGATCATCGCTTCAGTTTTGTCTGTTCGGGGCTGAGGCCTGATCGGTTCAGTTCTTTGGCTTGGTGGCCTGGAGAACCAGTTAGTGGCCGGTGAACCAGCGGGTCGGCAGCCGCTCCAGCCCTTCCCAGAGCTGGAGGCTGGCCACAGCCGCCTGCTGGCACCAGCGGGGCAGCGGGGTGATCAGGCCGCACATCGCCACCGCCAGCACCCGCGGCGCGTGGCTGACCGGCGTGAGCTCCTTCACCTCCAGGCCCGCCGCTTCCACGGCACAGCGCAGCTGGCTGGGCCCCAGCATCGTTCCCACGTGGTAGCGCACCAAGCCCAGCCGCCGCAGCACCCCCTGCAGCACCCCGTTGCGCAGCAGGATCAAGGAGTGGGCGCCGTTGTCGAGCGTGACCAGCAGCCGGCCCCCGGGCTCCAGCACCCGGGTGCACTCCGCCAGTGAACGGTCGATCCCGGTAGCGCTGGCGAAGTGATCCAGGGTGGAGCCGGAGAACACCATCGCGAAGCTGGCAGAGCTGAACGGCAGCCGGCGCACTTCGGCCACGCGGGCCTCCAGGCCCGGGCAGCGCTGCCGGGCTTCGGCCACCACCGCGGCGGAGAGGTCGATGCTGCTCACCCGGAGCCCCCGGGAGAGCAGCCAGGGCACCAGGGCCCCTTCGCCTACTTCATCGAAGGGATCGGTCTTGAGCAGGGCGCTTCCGGCCGGCAGCAGTGGCCAGGCAGCGAGCAGGCTGATCTGCTGGTCGCGGCTTTGCCGGCGCCAGAGGCGCTGAGGACGCTGGCGGATCCAACGCTTGCCGATGCCGTCCCAGTAGGGCGCCTCCTCTGCGCTCTCGTCGCTCTCACCCCTTTTCGTGCGGCCACTGGCGTCGCTTGCGAGCGCAGAAGGGCAGCCGCCGGCGAACGCCTCGATGGCTTCGGCCATGCCGTAATGGCGCTTCCGGTGGCGATCAGGCCTCGTCGAGGGCGGCGACGCCAGGCAGCACCTTGCCTTCCAGCAGCTCCAGGCTGGCGCCGCCACCGGTGGAGATGTGGCTCATGCGCTCGGCCACGCCCACCTTCTCGACAGCCGCCACCGAATCACCGCCGCCGATGATCGTGCAGCAGCCCTTGCCGCTCAGGTCGGCCAGGGTGTGGGCA
>CALFOF010000213.1 GCA_937919075.1 uncultured Cyanobium sp.
GCCCCCTTCTCCCCATTTGCGCAGATAGGCCTGCTGAAGTTCCTGCCAGGCCGTGCCCCAGGGCTCACCGCCACTGGCGTGCACCAGCGGCAGGGGCCAGGTGCCGAGGCTCAGGCCCGCGCGTCGGGCCGAACGACAGACATCGAGGTCATAGAAGTGAAAGGCAAAGCGGGGGTCAAAGCGCACGCCGCAACGCCGCAAGGTGTCGGCTCGGGCGGCGAGGAATACGCCATCGAGCGATTGCACCGGCATCGGCGTTGGTCCGTACACCATTAGCTGCGCCGCATCGGGCGTGCCGTGGCGCAGGGCACCGCTGAGGAAGGGGTGGTCCCAGCCGCCGCTGCAGGGATCGAGCCACCAGCCCACCTGGCCGCTCTGCTGGCGCTGGTTGCCGGCCACCCCCACCAGATCAAAGCGCGCCAGCGCCGCCTGCAGCTGGGGAACCAGAGACTCAGGCCCAAGGTCCACGTCGTCGTGGCAGAACACCAGCACGGCGCCGGGCGGGGCGGCGTTGATGGCGGCGTTGTAAGTAACCGCCAGGGGCTGGAGGTTGGAGAAGTGGATCCGCGTCACCAGCTGGCGGTGCTGCGCTTGCTGCAGCGAGCGGCCCAGCAGCGTGTCACTCCAGAAGACTGCCTCCTCCAGTCGGGTGGCCGAAATCAGCTGGAGCACCTGCAGGTTCATGGCCGATCGGACCCCTCGGGGCCCTGGGGCAGATCGTCGAGCGGATTGAGCGCTGCCGCCCGCTCGGCGTAGTGGCGAGCGGCGCGGGCATGGAGACGCGCCAGGGCCCGCACCGGCCGCGACTGCAGCGGATCGAGGCTCGCGGCCCGCTCGAAGGCCGCCAGGGCCTCGGCCAGGCGGCCCTGGCGCTGCAGGGCATGGCCCAGGAAGCTGAGGGCGTGGACGTCGCCGGGATCGAGCCGTACCGCTCCTGCCAGGGCCTCGGCCGCCTCCGCCAGGGCGCCGCGCTGGAGGGCCTCCACCCCCCGCAGCCGCTGCTGGTCCGCTGGGCTGTCGACGCCGAGGCGCCAGTGACGAGTGGCCAGCTGACGCAGGCCCGGTAGGGAGGTGAGCGGGCGAACCGCCGCCTGCTGGAGCAGCGGTTCCACCGGGCCCTCGGCTGGTGCAGCGCGCTGCGCCAGATCCCGGTACACGGCCAGACGGGCCGGGGCGTGCTGGGCCAGCCGTCGATCCCGGCCCACCAGGGCGTGGGCGGTGCTGGCGATCGTCTGCCGCAGCGCCGGCTCGTTCACCAGGTGCTCCAGCTGATGGATGAGTCCATCGGTGTTGTCGAAAAGCAGCGCCGCACCCGTGCCGGAAAGATGGCGGTAGGGATCGAGGTTCTGCAGCACCGCCGCGACCGATCGGCTGGCGTACTCCAGGAATTTCACATCGGATCTGCAGCGGTTGAACTCGGTGGGAAGCAGCGGCGCCAGGCCGATGTCGAGCCGCTCCAGCCAAGCGAGATAATCCGCCAGCGAGCCGGCCATGGTGAAGCGGAAGCGCTCGGCGTCGAGGGCCGCGAACGGTTCGGCCAGCAGCGGGTCGCACATCAGCTCGAAGCGCACATGCCGCTGCCGCTCCAGCCAGGCAATCAACGCTGTAGAGATGGTGCGCAGATCCTCCTGGTGTCCAATTGATCCCCCCCAACCGATCACCAGGG
>CALFOF010000214.1 GCA_937919075.1 uncultured Cyanobium sp.
GCTCAGCAACGGCACACGGCCGATGTCGCGCAGGTACGAGCGCACCAGATCGCCGTCCACAGGAGGCAAGGAACGGGGCAGAACGGCGGGCCTTGGGTCAGCGGCGGCCAGCGACTCGACAGGCCGGGACGGGGAGAGAGCGACGATCACGGCGTGGTGTTTTGACAGTGTGTAAAGCCTAACCTAAAGAAGTGTGAAGTCCCTCTCATCTGAGGCCCATCAGGGCGAAATTTCCCTACCGATAGCGCCGGTGATGCCGCCGGCCACAGCCGCCCGCTGCTCGCAGCCCTCTGCCTGCCCTCATGCCCAGCGCCCAGCTAGAGGGGCATCCCGATCCAGTTGAGCAGCCAGGTAGCGGTTTGGAGGTAGATGAACACCCCTGCCACGTCGGTGGCGGTGGTGATGAAGGGGGCGGACATCAGGGCCGGATCCAGCTTGAGGCGATCGAAGAGCAGGGGCAGCGCGGCCCCTGCCGTCGCCGCCAGGGTGGTGATCGCCAGCAGGCTGATCCCCACCGAAAGGCCAACCAAGGGGCCTTCGCCGCGCCACCACGCCCAGGGCACCACGACCACCAGCATCAGGAGACCCAGCAGCGCGCCGGCCATCGCCTCCCGCACGATCGTGCGCCAGGCCCCAAGCGCCTGGATCCGCTGGGTGCTGAGGCCGCGGATCACCACGGTGGAACTTTGGGCGCCGACGTTGCCCCCCGTACCGATCAGCAGCGGGATGAAGGCCGCCAGCACCACCACCTGACTGAGCACCTCGCCATGGAGGGCAATCACCTCGGAGGTGAAACCGTTGGCCACCACCAGCACCGAGAGCCACACCACCCGGCGGCGGGCCACGGTGAACAGGTTGCTGCGGAAGTAGTCGTCCTCATCTCCCGCCTGCACGGCACCAGCCGCATAGAGGTCACGGGTGGCCTCCTGCTGGATCACGTCGATCACGTCGTCGACGGTGACGATCCCCACCAGCCGCTCCTCGCGATCCACCACCGGCACCGCCAGGAAGTCGTAGCGCTGAATCACGCGGGCCACATCCTCCTGATCGGTGGAGGTGGTGACGTTCACCACCTCCCGGGTCATCACATCGCCGATGCGGTCCTCCGGATCGGCCATCACCAGATCCCGCAGCGACAGGATGCCGGTGAGATGGCGCGAAGCGTCTGTCACATAAAGGCTGTAGACGGTTTCGGTGTCCCGGGCCCGTCGCCGCACGATGTCAAGCGCCTGAGCGGCGCTATGGAACTCCTTGAGGTCGATGAACTCGGTCGTCATCAGCCGGCCGGCCGTTTCCGCCTCATAGCCCAGCAACTGGGCGGTGACCCGGCGCTCGGCTGGGCTCAGCTCCACCAGCAGACGGCGCACCACCTTGGCGGGCAGTTCATCGAACAGCCGCACCCGGTCGTCCGGCGACATCTCCTCCACCAGCTCCAGCACCTCACCGGAGCGCAGCCGCTCCACCAGGCTCTGCTGCACATCGCCATCGAGGTATTCGTACACCTCAATCGCCTTGTCCTTGGGCAGCAGGCGGAAGGCCAGGGCCTGCAGCGTGCGCGGCAGGGTGCCGATCGCCTCGGCGCAGTCCACCGGCTGCACCGGCTCCAGCAGCAGTTTTACGCCGCCGTAATTGCTGGCCTTGAGCAGGGCCTCCAGCTGGCGGGCCACCACCTCGGCCACCTGCAGGCCGCCGCCGTGCACGATCGTGGAGCCGCTGATGCTGCCCACTGCGCCACTGCCGTGTTCAGCGCCGCCGGACTGGCCCCTGCCGGCAGGATCCTGGCGGCCATGGCGGGCACCGCCGCTGTCGAGCTCGCTCATCGGCCCCGAAGTGGCGGCCCCATGAGTGTATGGGGATGGTTCCTGCTGCGGCCTCCCCGCTGCAGCGGTCCGCTTCTAGGGTCTGCCGGCAGCAACAACAAAAACCATGAGCGTGAGCGTTTCCAATGTGGTGGTGCGCAGCGCCACAGGCGCGGAGACACCGCTGGCTGATTACGCCGGCACGGTGCTGCTGATCGTGAACGTGGCCAGCCGCTGTGGCTTCACCCGCCAGTACACCGGCCTGCAGAGCCTGCAGGACACCTACGGAGCACGCGGCTTCAAGGTGCTCGGCTTCCCCTGCAACGACTTCGGCGCGCAGGAGCCCGGCACCCTGCCGGAAATTCAGCAGTTCTGCTCCACCACCTACGGCGCCAGTTTCGAGCTGTTCGACAAAGTGCAGGCCAAGGGCCTCAAGAGCGCTCCCTATGACGTGCTCACCCAGGCCGAACCTGCCGGCGATGTGGAGTGGAACTTTGAGAAGTTCCTGGTGGCCAAGGACGGCACGGTGCTGGCGCGCTTCAAGAGCGCCGTGGATCCCACCAGCGCGGAACTGACGGCAGCGATCGAAGCGGCCCTCACCGCCTGATCTCACCACCGTGCCGCTGCTGGGCCTGGCCGAACTGGTGATCCTGGGCCTGCTGGCCGATGGTCTCTTTCGCCGGCTGGGGCTGCCGGGCCTGATCGGCATGCTGCTGGTGGGGGTGGCGCTCGGCAGCTCGGGGCTGGGCCTGCTCGACCCCAGGCTGCTCGCCCTCAGCGGCGACCTGCGCCAGATGGCGCTGATTGTGATCCTGCTGCGGGTGGGCTTCAGCCTGCCCTTGGCCACGCTGCGACAGGTGGGCGGACGGGTACTGCTGCTGGCGTTGATTCCCGCCAGTTGTGAGGGGCTGATGATCACGGTGGTGGCTCAGCCGCTGCTGGGTCTCAGCCTGCTGGAGGCCGCCCTGCTGGGGTCGGTGCTGGCGGCCGTTTCTCCGGCGGTGGTGGTGCCGCTGATGCTGCGGCTGACCGAAGAACGCCGCGGCACCGCCAAGGGCATCCCGGCGATGGTGATGGCCGCCGCCTCTCTCGACGACATCGCCGTGATCGTGGTGAATGGACTGCTGCTGGGCCTGCTGGTGCAGCGCCAGGGTGCCGTTGCCGGGCAGTTGGTGGGGCTGCCGCTGGGATTGCTGCTGGGAGCGGCCGTCGGCGCAGCGCTCGGCTGGGGTCTGATCCGCTGGTTCGAGCGGTTTCGTCCCAATACCAACCGCCAGGTGCTGATCGTGCTGGCCTTGGCCCTGCTGCTGCTGCGCCTGCAGGACCACATCAATGGCATGGTGCCGTTCACCGGGTTGGTGGCGGCGATCGCCCTCGGGGTGGTGATCCTGGAGCTGCGCGAGGAGACCGCCCATCCGATCGCCGCCAAGCTGGCGTCAATCTGGGTGTTTGCCGAACTGGTGCTGTTCACCCTGGTGGGGGCCCAGCTGAATCTTGCCGTGGCCTGGAGCAGCGGACTGGCGGGCCTCGCCGTGCTGGCGCTTGGGCTGATCGCCCGTTCGGCCGGCACGCTGGCCTGCCTGGCCCGCAGCCCGCTCTCGGCGGGCGAACGCCTGTTTGTGGTAGCGGCTTACATGCCCAAAGCCACCGTGCAGGCAGCGATCGGCGCCCTGCCATTGATGGTGATGCGGGCCGCAGGCGGGCCCAGTGCAGCCGGCGACGTGATCCTGGCGGTGGCAGTGCTCAGCATCGTGACCACCGCGCCCCTGGGGGCCTGGCTGAGCGCCTATCTGGCCGATCGGGTGCTGGAGCCTGCCGCCGCCTGATCGCCCAGCGGCAGCACCCGTTCAAGCACCGCGGCGGCGCCGCCTTGCCAGCAGCCGATGGCTGGCGGCAGACCCGGCGGCCACCGCCAGCAGACCAAGGCCCAGGCTCAGGGCCAGCAGGCCCAGCCCCTCGGCCAGCTGCTGGTGTTCAGCCAGGCGCACCAGTTTCAGCATCCAGGTGCAGAAGGTGGTGAGCGCTCCGCAGAAGCCGATGCCGAGGCAGAGCACCAGCGGCGTGCGCCAGGGGATCGGACCCGCCAGCAGACCCAGCAGCAGGCAGCCCAGCAGGTTCACCAGCAGGTCGGCCCAGGAGCTGCCTCCCAGCACGGGGCCGAGCCGCAGCTCCGCCTGCCAGCGCAGCAGGGCGCCAGGCACAGCCCCGGCGGCCACCAGCAGCAGCTCCGTGAGCTCGAAGCGCAGCAGACGGCGCTCCTGGGCGGTGCCGTCAGGCACGGGCCACCGCCTGCCCCAGCAGCGCGGCCAGCGCGCCAAGCACCACCGAAGCCGCCAACAGCGCCAACGTTTCGCGCCGCCGGCCGGCCTGCCAGGCCACAAAGGCTTCGAGCATGAAGGTGGAGAAGGTGCTGAAACTGCCGAGAAAACCGGTGCCGATCAGCAGCAGCAGCGGGCTGGCTGTGCCGCTGCTGGGATCAAGCGAAGCGACCAGCCCGAGCGCGAAGCTGGCGGATACGTTGACCGCAAGGGTGGCCCAGTGGCGGCGGGCCAACAGGGGCTCGAAATGGTTGACCAGGCGCAGCCGCAACCAACTGCCGGGAACCGCACCAACGGCCACCAGCAGAGCCTCATTCACCCGACCAGCCAGCCGCGCCGCGCCGATCCGGCGTCGGCCGCTGCCTCGACATGCAGCCAGCGCTCCCCTTCCGGTTGCTGCCACACGCGCAGCAGCCGCAGGGGCGCTCCTGCGCTCAATGGCCGCAGGCAAGGGGCGCGGTGATGGGGAGAGGTGCGCAGAACGCCATCGCAGGAACCCTCTGAGAGGAGCGGATCTCCGCTCTGACGGCGGCGCAGCTCCGGGGTGCGCCAATCTGCGCCGCCGGCGGGCAAGCCAGCCGGAGCGATCAGGGCGAAGCCCAGCACCCAGATCCAACGCCAGGCCATCAGATGTCGAGCTGAGCGAAATCGAGCTCGGCGCTGTGGGTTTCGATGAATTCGCGGCGGGGCGCGACTTTATCGCCCATCAAGATGGTGAAAATCCGATCCGCCTCGAGAGCATCTTCAATCTCCACCCGCTTCATCTTGCGGGTGGAGGGATCCATCGTGGTTTCCCACAACTGCTTGGGCATCATTTCACCCAGACCCTTGAAGCGCTGCAGGGTGTAATTGGCTTTTTCGCCAAAGCCGTCGAGTGTCTTCCTGAGGTCTTTTTCGTCGTAGCAGTAGGTGTGGTTCTTGCCGCGCTCCACCTTGTACAGAGGCGGGCAGGCGATGTAGATATAGCCACCTTCAAGCAACATCTTCTGGTAGCGATAGAAGAAGGTGAGCAGCAGGGTGCGGATGTGGGCGCCGTCCACGTCCGCATCGGTCATGATCACGATGCGGTGGTAGCGCAGGGTGGATTCGTTGAACTCTTCCCCCTTGATGCCCAGGCCCAGGCCAGTGATCAGCGCCTGGATCTCGGTGTTCTTATAGATCTTGGCGTCGTCAGTTTTCTCGATGTTGAGAATCTTTCCGCGCAGCGGCAGGATTGCCTGGAAACGGCGGTCACGTCCCTGCTTGGCGGAGCCGCCAGCGGAGTCGCCTTCCACGATGTAGATCTCTGATTCGGAGGGATCGCGGGAGCTGCAATCGGCCAGCTTGCCTGGCAGGGTGGAACTCTCGAGCACCGATTTGCGGCGCACCAGCTCGCGGGCACGGCGGGCCGCCTCGGCGGCATTGAAAGCCTGAATCGCCTTTTCCAGGATCAGATCGATCACCTGGGGGTGGAACTCAAGGAATTCGCTGAGCGATTCCCCCACCACGGTGTCCACGATGCCGCGCACCTCGGTGTTGCCGAGCTTGGTTTTGGTCTGCCCCTCGAATTCCGGCTCCGGCACCTTGACCGACAGCACCGCAGTGAGCCCCTCGCGGATGTTTTCGCCCGCCAGGTTGGAATCACCGTCTTTGCGCTTGCCACGCTTTCTGGCGAAGGTGTTGAGCGTGCGGGTGAGGACTGTTTTCAGGCCCTCGATGTGCGTGCCGCCATCCACGGTGCGGATGTTGTTGGCGAAGCCGAGAATGCTGTCGGAGTAGGCATCCACGCACCATTGCAGGGCCGCCTCCACCTGGACGCCATCCTTCTCTGCGTTCACATAGATGATGTCGGGATGGAGCGGATCCTTGCCGGCGTTCATGTAGGCGACGTACTCGCGGATGCCACCTTCGTAGTGATAGATCTCCTCGTGGGCGCTGCCGTCGGCGCTGAGGGCCTCGCTGCGTTCGTCGCGGAAAACGATCCGCACGCCGCCGTTGAGATAAGCCAGCTCCCGCAACCGGCCAGAGAGCGTGGTGTAGTCGAAGCGGATGCCGCCGGAGAAGATCTCGATGTCGGGCTTGAAGCGCAACGCAGTGCCGGTGCGGCCGCTGGGGTCAGCTTCCGAACGCAAGGTTCCGATCGGGGCGCCGCGTTCGAAACGCTGGCGGTGCACCTGATCCTGGCGGTGCACCGTCACTTCCACCCACTCGCTGAGGGCGTTCACCACCGAAACGCCCACGCCGTGCAGGCCGCCGGACACCTTGTAGCCGCCACTGCCGAACTTGCCGCCGGCGTGCAGCACCGTGAGCACGGTTTCCAGTGCCGACCTGCCGGTGCGCGGGTGCACATCGGTGGGGATGCCACGGCCATTGTCTATGACCTCCGCGGAGCCGTCCTCGCAGAGGCGCACCAGGATCTCGGAGCAGTGGCCGGCTAGGGCCTCGTCCACCGAGTTGTCCACCACCTCATAAACAAGGTGATGCAGGCCCCGCGGCCCGGTGGTGCCGATGTACATGCCGGGGCGCTTGCGCACCGGTTCCAGGCCTTCGAGCACCTGGATCTGTTCGGCGCCGTAGGCGTGCTGAACTTTGGAGGAGTCGCTCATTCCGAAAGGCTCAGGAGGCGGGTTGCGGCGTGCGCCGGTAGCCGGGTGAAGCGGTGCAGCAGCGGCACAGGACGCTCAAAAGACCAATCGTGGCATCGATCTTACCACTGCTGCTTCAGAGGGGCGCCCAGGGGGCGCTCAGCGCCCGTTTGCGGCGGGGATGCACCCCCAGTCGCGTCCCCGCCCTGTCCGTCCCGCGCCGGGACCACCCGCCGGCCTCCCGGTCGCCGCACCGCGACGGCCCTCAGCGAGGCTCAAGCGAGACCGCCCGCTCTGCGCAGACGCCCCTCGGATGCCCGCTTCGCTTCCTCTTGTCCTCGTGCTGCTCGGCCCCACCGCCAGCGGCAAATCC
This sequence comes from uncultured Cyanobium sp., assembly GCA_937919075.1. Lineage (GTDB taxonomy): Bacteria > Cyanobacteriota > Cyanobacteriia > PCC-6307 > Cyanobiaceae > MW101C3. Next base: position 7,055 of record CALFOF010000214.1, read on the forward strand.
GCCCTGGCCCTGGAGCTGGCCACTCGCTTCGAGCTCACAGTGCTGTCGGTGGATTCCCGACAGCTCTATACGGGCATGGACATCGGCACCGCCAAACCCAGCGCCGCCGAGCGGGCCCGCGTGCCCCACGGCCTGCTCGACCTGCGCTCGCCTGACCAGCCGCTCAACCTGCAGGAGTTCCGCCAGGCGGCCGAGGCCGCCATCGCCGCCGAACACCAGCGCCGCGGCGTGGCCTTTCTCGTGGGGGGCAGCGGGCTTTACCTGCAGGCCCTGACCCAGGGTTTGCAGCCGCCGGCGGTGCCCCCCCAACCGGCCTTGCGCGCCCAGCTGGCTGCACTGGGGCAATCCACCTGTCACCAGTTGCTGCATCAGGCCGATCCGCAGGCAGCAGGGCGCATCGATGGCGCCGACACGGTGCGCACCCAGCGGGCTCTGGAGGTGCTGTATGCCACCGGCCGTTCTCTGTCCAGCCAGCAGAGCCGGCAGCCACCTGCCTGGCGGGTGCTCGAACTGGGGCTTGACCCCGGCGACCTCAGGCAGCGGATCGCCAGCCGCACCCGTTCGCTCTACGCCGGTGGCCTGGTGGAGGAAACACAGCAGTTGGCTCGGCGCTACGGCCACGACCTGCCCCTGCTGCAGACGATCGGCTACGGCGAAGCGCTGGGGCTGCTGGCAGGTGAGCTGAGCGAGGCGCAGGCGATCAGCCGCACCGACCAGCGCACACGGCAGTACGCCAAGCGCCAGCGCACCTGGTTCAGGCGGCGTCATGCCCCGCTGTGGCTGGATCCAGCCGCTGACGGCGCTGATCTGCTACGGGGTGCCGAAAAGGCGGTCGAAGGGGTTCTAGGGTAAGGGTGAGTGCCCGACGGCTGTTCCCCGTGCCGGCCTCCGCTACGTCCCTCGCTTCTTTGAATGCCTCCTCGTCCTCGGTTTGATCGTCGTGCTCCCGTGCGGGAGCTCCCCAACATCAACGAACGCATCAGTTACCCCCAGCTGCGGGTGGTCGATGCCGACGGCAGTCAGCTCGGCGTGATCACCAGAGAGGAAGCCCTCGAGGTCGCCAAGGACCGTGAGCTTGACCTGGTGCTTGTGAGCGAGAAGGCAGATCCGCCCGTGTGCCGGATCATGGACTATGGCAAGTTCAAGTTTGAACAGGAAAAGAAGGCCAAAGAAGCCAAGAAGAAGTCGCACCAAACCGAAGTCAAGGAGGTGAAGATGCGCTACAAGATCGATTCGCACGACTACCAGGTGCGCATCGGTCAAGCCATCCGCTTTCTCAAGGACGGCGACAAGGTGAAGTGCACGGTGATCTTTCGCGGCCGGGAGATTCAGCACACGGCACTGGCCGAGCAGTTGCTCTATCGGATGGCGAAAGACCTCGAAGAAAGCGCCGAGATCCAGCAGGATCCCAAGCGTGAGGGCCGCAACATGATCATGTTCCTCACGCCGCGCAAAACGCCGCTCACCAAGGAAAAAGATGCCGCCGCCCTGGCGGCCAAGGCGGTGCGTACCATTCCCTCACCCCAGCGCCAGACCAGCGCCGCTGCTGCCGCCGAAAGCGCTGAGGGCTGAGCGAGAAGAACACCGGAGAGCGGCGGCTCCGGGACGAACGCGCACGCTCAGAGCGTGGTGGCAAACAGTTCCAGCAGTCCCTGCCAGCCGGAGGCGGCAGCGGCGGGGTCATGGTCGAGCCTGGCCTCGCACATGAATCCGTGGCCCGCGTCCAGCTCGATCAGCCGGTGGCGCCGGCCCACCGGATCGGCTTGGCGCAACGCGGCCCCGATCGCCGCCACCTCTGCGGCCGGCATCAGCGGGTCGCGCCGCCCGCAGAAACACCAGAGCCTGCCAGTGACCCCCGGTAACACTTTCAGGGTGGGGGGCCCGCCCCCCGGGCGTCCGCTGGCGACCCCTGCCCCGTAAAAGTCTGCGGTGGCCGCGATCTGGGGCAGGCTGGCCGCCAGCAGAGCGGCGTGACCGCCGAAACAGAAGCCCACGCAGCCCAGCTGGCCGGCACCGGTGCGTTCCTGCAACCAGCGGCAGGCCACGTCCAGATCGGCCAGAAGCTCGGCGCTGTTGGTGCGGTCCTTGTGGCTCCGCCCTTCGGCCAGATCCGCGGCGCTGTAGCCCAGCTCCAGCGCCGGTGCCGTGCGGGCGAACAACGGCACCGCCAACGCCGCATACCCCTCCAGAGCCAGCCGGTCTGCGACCGAACGCACCCAGGCGTTGATGCCGAAAACCTCTGGCAGCACAACGATGGCGCCCCGTGTGGGCTGGGCGGGAGCGGCCCACCAGCAGCGCAGCGGCACGGAAACCACACCGGTGCCTTCCGCCTGCTGGCCGGCCAGCGAACCCGCCGGCCTGCCAGCAGCCGTACCGTCCGGAGCGGCAGCACCGGGGGCTGCGGGAAGGGTGATCCACTCGGCCACGGGCGCTGTCGCAGGGGTCGGGCAACAGGATGCCACTGCGGCGGCTGGACCAAGCGCAGGACAACCGGCACAGCCTCTTATGACAAACAGGGAATTGTCACCGGGGCCGAAGCTCCGTAGGGTGTCCCCAGACGTTCAGGTCCGGGCCGGCGTGCGATTTCACATCCAGCAGGAAAGCGACATCCCGGCGTCGACCCAGCTGTACAACCAGATCTGCTTCGCGATCGCGGCCCGTCACTACCCGCCGGGCCACCGCTTGCCGAGCACGCGGCAACTGGCCATGCAGACCGGCCTGCACCGCAACACGATCAGCAAGGTCTACCGCCAGCTGGAGAACGACGGCGTCGTGGAGGCGATGGCGGGCTCCGGCATCTATGTGCGCGACCAGCAGAAGCCAAGGGAGCTGAAGGCGCCGCCTGGCCTGCGCAACCGCCTGCGGCCCGACATCGACCGCGAGGTGCGCCAGTGCGTCGATGGGCTGCTCAATGCCGGCTGCACGCTGCAACAGGCGCGGGAGCTGCTCACCCGCGAAATCGACTGGCGCCTGCGCTGCGGCGCCCGCGTCCTGGTGAGCACGCCGCGCGAGGACATCGGCGCCTCGCTGCTGATCGCCGAAGAACTGGTGCCCGTGCTGGAGGTGCCCGTGGAAGTGGTGCCGATGGAGGAGCTTGAGGCCGTGCTGGAGAGTTCGAGCAATGGCACGGTGGTCACCAGCCGCTACTTCCTCCAGCCCGTGGAGGAGCTGGCGCAGCGCTTTGGCGTGCGCGCCGTGGCCGTGGATCTCAACGACTTCCGCCACGAGCTTGATCTGCTCAAGGAGCTGCGCAGCGGCAGTTGCGTGGGCCTGGTGAGCATCAGCCCGGGCATCCTGCGGGCGGCGGAGGTGATCCTGCACAGCATGCGCGGCAACGAGCTCCTGGTGATGACCGCCAATCCCGATGTGGGCAGCCGCCTGCTGGCCCTGCTGCGGGCCGCCAGCCACGTGCTCTGCGACCGGCCGAGCCTGCCCTTGGTGGAGCAGACCCTGCGCCAGAACCGCGCCCAGCTGATGCGGCTGCCGCAGGTGCACTGCGCCCAGAGCTACCTGGGGGCCTCCACGATCGATCTGCTGCGCAAGGAAATCGGCCTCAGCGGCCAGCGAGATGGCTATGCCGACCCTGAAACCATGCAGGTGGGATGAGCAGCGCGAAGCCATTCCCGCCCGGCTCGATCGGGCGGTTGCTGCGTGCGATCGGCGCCGACCTGTGCATGATCAAGGAGCGCGACCCTGCCGCGCGCGGCACCGTGGAGATCCTGCTCTGCTACCCGGGCTTCCACGCCCTGGTGCTGCACCGCTTCAGCCACCGCCTGTGGCGGCTGCACTTGCCGCTGCTGCCACGGCTGCTCTCCCAGGTGGGGCGCGCCCTCACCGGCGTGGAGATCCACCCGGGCGCCCAGATCGGCCATGGGGTCTTCATCGACCATGGCATGGGGGTGGTGATCGGGGAAACGGCCGTGATCGGCCACCGTTGCCTGCTGTTTCAGGGGGTCACCCTCGGCGGCACGGGCAAGGAACACGGCAAGCGCCACCCCACGCTCGGCGAGAACGTGGTGGTGGGGGCAGGAGCGCAGGTGCTCGGTGCCATCGTGGTGGGATCGAACACCCGCATCGGCGCCGGCTCAGTGGTGCTCCGCGATGTGGCTCCGGACAGCACGGTGGTGGGCGTTCCCGGCCGGGTGGTACACCAATCGGGCGTGCGAATCGATCCCCTCGCCCACTCGCAGCTGCCGGATGCGGAAGCCAGGGTGATTCGCAACCTGATGGAGCGCATCGACACGCTCGAAGGTGAGGTGGGGCGCCTGCAGAACTGCCTGCGGGAGGTGGCAGCCGGCCGCCCCCTGCAGGACATCTGCAGCGGCAAGGCGCAGAACCTGCGGGACCGCGAGATCCTCGAGTTTCTGGGCGACGGCCCCGGGGATGGGCCTGCCGGCGGGCTACTGACGACGTCGGCAGATGACTGAGCGGCGGCCGGCGCCGACCGACGACTGGACCGCCGGCCATGCGCTGAGGAACTGAGACACGGCCCTGGGGTTCAGCCGGTGACCACCGTTTCGGCTGTTTCCATGCGGGGTTGGAACATGAACATGGAATAGATCACGTTGCGTCGCATGGAGGTCATCATCTCCAGGAACATGTCGTAGCCCTCGTTCTTATATTCGATCAAGGGATCCTTCTGCCCGTAGCCGCGCAGGCCCACCGATTCACGCAGGGCATCCATGGCCTGCAGGTGCTCGCGCCAGAGGGTGTCGATCTGCTGGAGGATGAAGAACCGCTCCGCCTCCCGCATCAGCCCCGGACGCACCTGCTCGATCTGGCTCTCCTTGAGGTCGTAGGCGTTGCGCAGCTGTTCGCGCAGGAACGCCTTGAGCTCTTCGGTGGAGAGGCCCTGCAGCTGCTCGGGGGTGAGATCAGCCAGTAGGTAAACAAACTCCTGCACCTTGGCGACCAGCCGGCCCAGATCCCATTCCTCAGGCGGCAGATCAGGGTTCACATAGGCATCCACGATGTCAGACATGGTGCGTTCGCCATAGCCGATCACTTGCAGCTTTAGCTCACGGCCTTCCAGCACGCGCCGCCGCTCGGCATACACCGCACGCCGCTGGTTATTCATCACTTCGTCGTACTCGAACACCTGCTTGCGGATGTCGTAGTAGTAGGTTTCCACTTTCTTCTGCGCGCCTTCCAGCGAGCGGGTGAGCATGCCAGATTCGATCGGCATGTCTTCTTCCACCCGGAAGGCATTCATCAATCCAGCCACACGTTCACCGCCGAAGATGCGCAGGAGGTTGTCTTCCAAGGAGAGGAAGAAGCGGGTGCTGCCGGGATCTCCCTGGCGCCCTGCCCGGCCCCGCAGCTGGTTGTCAACCCGGCGCGATTCGTGCCGTTCAGTGCCGATCACGTGCAGACCACCGGCCTGCCGCACCCGCTCTTCCTCCTCCTTCACCACCACGTCGTATTCGGCGCGAACCCGGGCGATCAGGCTGCGCAGGGCCTGAATCTGCGGGTCATCGGTGGGGGCCTTCTCCGCCGCCTGGGCGATCCGGTCTTCCAGTTGCAGCACGGTGAGGGCCCGATCGCCCCAGGCTTTCACCAGCTCACGGGCCAGCTCCACCAGCGATTGCTCGGTGGCAGGGGTGAGCGCGCAGGGGTAAAGATCGCCGATGGCCCGCGCCTCGCTCGGCGCTGCGGCCAGCGGGGCGGCACCGGGAGCAAAGCCGGCACGGGAGGCCTCGCGGGGCAGAGGGATCGGGGGCTTATGGCCCTCTTCCGGCCGCACCAGCAGAGGCAGCAACACCTCCCTCAGCTTCAGACGCGCCATGTAATCGGTGTTGCCACCGAGGATGATGTCTGTCCCGCGGCCGGCCATGTTGGTGGCAATCGTGACGGCTCCAGCCCGGCCGGCCTGGGCCACGATCTCCGCCTCACGCTCCACGTTTTCGGGCTTGGCATTCAGCAGGTTGTGGGGAATGCCTTGCTGCGCCAGCAGGGAAGAAAGCAGCTCCGACTTCTCCACGCTGGTGGTGCCCACCAGGATGGGGCGGCCGGCATGGTGGATGGTGGCGGTTTCCAGAGCCACCGCCCGCCATTTGGCCACTTCGTTCTTGTACACCTGATCCACCAGATCGGTGCGGGAGCGCTGCCGGTTGGTGGGCACTACAGTTACTTCTAGCTTGTAGGTTTTCTCGAATTCCACTTCTTCGGTCTTGGCGGTGCCGGTCATGCCGGCCAGGCGCGGATAGAGCAGAAAGAAGTTTTGATAGGTGATGCTGGCAAGGGTCTGCGTTTCCGGCTGAATCGGCAGATTTTCCTTGGCCTCAATCGCTTGGTGCTGCCCATCGCTCCAACGGCGGCCGGGCATCACCCTGCCGGTGAACTCATCAACGATCACTGCATCCTCGGCGCGCACAATATAATTCACATCTTTGATGAACAGCTCCTTGGCCTTGAGCGCATTGGTGATGTAATGGGCCCAAGGGTCAGCGGGATCAAACAGATCCTCCACCCCCAGCAGCTGTTCG
>CALFOF010000215.1 GCA_937919075.1 uncultured Cyanobium sp.
GGCGCCGCCGCGGTCGGGGTGGTGCTCGGCCGCAGCCTGCTTCCAGGCCCGGTTCACCTGCTCCACGCTGAGCCTGCCGGACAGGGGCAGATGCAGGCGCTGGCGGGCCACGATCGCGTCCACATCCGGGTGTTTGCCCAGCGGGCCCCAGTCGGCGCGGCTGAGCCCCTTGCGCCGCTTGTTGCTGCCGCGGGCCCCCTTGGCGCTGGTGCCAGCGTCGGCGCGACCACCGAAGCCCCGCGCCGTACTGGCGCGCGCCTCCTCACCGTTCTGGCGCGACTCGCTGGTGCGGCCAGGACGGTCGACCCGGGACAACAACACCATGGCGGGGCCGCAGCAGTAGCAGAAAGAAATGCCAGGCGTGCGGGAATGCCGCCCTGCCTCGTCGCAAAAGTGTAAGTTCTGCCAGCCTCCCGGCTGTTCGCCCCAGCACCCACCGCCGCATCAGCGCGCGGCGCAGCACCGTCAGCGAGACTTAACGCCCCCTTCCAGCCTCTGCCCCATGGTCGTCAGCGGGTCCGCTGCCACCCCGGCCGCCGCCGGCGCCGCCGCACGCGCGTTTCCGCTCGCCGCGATCACCGGGCACGGCACCTTGAAGCTGGCCCTGTTGCTGGCGGCGGTGGATCCGGGGCTGGGTGGGGTGGTGATCGCCGGGGGCCGCGGCACCGGCAAATCGGTGCTGGCCCGTGGGCTGCACGCGCTGCTGCCGCCGATCGACGTGCTCGATCTGGGTGAGGGGGTGAGCAGCCGCAACGTGGATCCGCAGCGGCCCGACGACTGGGATGCCGCCATCCACCAACGCATCACGGCGCGTGGGGGCGATCCGAGCGGCGCCGATCCCACCACCTTGCTGCCCACCCGGGTGATTCCGGCCCCCTTCGTGCAGGTACCCCTCGGTGTCACCGAAGACCGGCTGCTGGGGGCGGTTGATGTGGCCGCCTCCTTGAGCAGCGGCACGCCGGTGTTCCAGCCGGGGCTGCTGGCGGAGGCCCACCGCGGCGTGCTTTATATCGACGAACTGAACCTGCTCGATGACGGCATCACCAACCTGCTGCTGGCGGCGGTGGGCTCCGGCATCAACCGGATCGAGCGCGAGGGGCTGAGCTTGATGCACCCCTGCCGCACCCTGCTGATCGCCACCTACAACCCGGAAGAAGGGGCGGTGCGGGATCACCTGCTCGACCGCTTCGCCATTGCCCTGTCAGCCAACCAGCTGGTGAGCACGGAGGAGCGGGTGGCGATCACCCGCTCGGCCCTCGACCACGGCGAATCCAGCGATGCTTTCCGCTCCCGCTGGCAGGAGGAGACCGATGCCCTGGCCACCCAGCTGCTGCTGGCGCGGCAATGGTTGAAGGATGTGGCGATCGATCGCGAGCAGGTCCGCTATCTGGTCACCGAAGCGATCCGCGGCGGGGTGGAGGGGCACCGGGCCGAGCTCTATGCAGTGCGGGTCGCCCGGGCCCATGCGGCGCTGAGTGGCCGCGACCGGGTGGACGCCGATGACCTGCAGGTGGCCGTGCGCCTGGTGATCGCCCCGCGGGCCCTGCAGCTGCCGCCCCCAGATCCCGACCAACCCCTGGAGCCGCCACCGCCGCCCCAGGCGGAGCAGCCGCCCCAGGAGCCGGAACCGCCTGACCCCCCCGAGGCCAGCGACGACGACGCCCCGGAAGAAGAACCGCCCGAGGACGAGGACGACGACAGTCCCGACGACCAGGCACCGCCATCGATTCCGGAGGAATTCCTGCTCGACCCAGAGGCCACCGCCATCGACCCCGACCTGCTGCTGTTCGCCGCCGCCCGTTCCCGCGGGGGCGGCAGCGGCAAGCGCTCCCTGGTGCAGAGCGAGTCGCGCGGCCGCTATGTGAAGCCGATGCTGCCGCGCGGGCCCGTGCGCCGCATCGCCGTGGATGCCACCCTGCGGGCAGCGGCACCACACCAGAAGAGCCGGCGCGAGCGGGAACCGCACCGCCGGGTGATCGTCGAAGACGGCGACCTGCGGGCCAAGCAGCTGCAGCGCAAGGCGGGCGCCCTGGTGATCTTCCTGGTGGATGCCAGCGGCTCGATGGCGCTCAACCGCATGCAGAGCGCCAAAGGCGCCGTGATCCGCCTGCTCACCGAGGCCTACGAAAACCGCGATGAGGTGGCCCTGATCCCCTTCCGCGGCGAGCAGGCGGAGGTGCTGCTGCCGCCCACGCGCTCGATCACCGCCGCACGCCGCCGGCTGGAGCAGATGCCCTGCGGCGGCGGCTCACCGCTCGCCCATGGCCTGTCTCAGGCGGCGCGGGTGGGCGCCAATGCACTGTCAAAGGGCGATCTGGGCCAGGTGGTGGTGGTGGCGATCACCGACGGCCGCGGCAACGTGCCGCTGAGCCGCTCCCTGGGCCAGCCGCAGCTGGAGGGCGAGGAGCCGGTGGATCTGCGCGAGGAGGTGAAGGGGGTGGCGGCCCGCTACCGGGCCCTCGGCATCAAGCTGCTGGTGATCGACACCGAGCGCAAGTTCATCGGCAGCGGCATGGGCAAGGAACTGGCGGAAGCGGCCGGCGGCCGCTATGTGCAACTGCCCAAGGCCAGCGATCAGGCGATTGCCGCCATCGCCCTGGAGGCGCTCAACGCCTCCTGAGCGCCTGGCGACGCAGCGGCTCGCCAGCCACGGCTCAGGGTCGACAGCTCAGGGATCGAGCCGGCGGGGAGGTTCCGCCGGCAGCGGGGTGCCAGCGGCAGCGCCCTGCCTGCCGCCACCGGTCGTGCCACCGCCGGGCTTCACCGTGCTGTCCTTGTTGACCTTGTCCTTCGCTGCTTTGTCCTTTGCCAGGCCCGTCTGGGCGGGGTAGAGCTCATCGAACAGCTGGCCCAGGCCGATGGCCAGGCTGCGCACCCCATCCATGAAGCGGGGATCGCTGGTGAGCTTGCTCACATCCCCACCCACCGCATCAATCCGCGCCGTGAGCCTCTCGGCATTGCTCACTGTGGTTTTGAGCTCGGCCAGGGTGCGGGGATTGTCGAGGGCGGCGGTGAGGTTGCGCACATGGCGGCTGGCGGCCGCCGCATCGGCGCTGGCCGTGGTGAGCGAAGCGAGCATGGGTTCAGCCTTGCCGGCCACCACGTTGAGCTGGCGGATCAGCACATCCAGCTGAGCGGCGGTCTTCTGAGCGTCCTTGAGGAAGCGGGTTGCCTCCAGGGAGGTGGCATCAAAGCTCTTGGTGGTGCTGGCGATCTGGGGCACCAGGTTCTGCTTCTCGGCCTCGATCAGCAGGCTCTGCATCAACTCGGTGACATTGCTCAAGCTGGCGGAGGTGGCCCCTTCAAGCGAAGAGCCGTTGCAGACCATGAGGATGTTGCTGCAGGCCTTGTCACCGGGCCGTGGCGCCGAGGCGGGCAGCGGCGGCCCGGTGCTGATCAGCGCCACCTGGGCATCGCCACCCAGCAGCGAGCCGGATTGCACCTGGGCCACCACCGGCCGCGCCAGTTGCAGGCTGGGATCGGTGATCTCCAGTTCGGCCACCACCGCAGAAGAGGTGGGCGAAATCCGCCGCACATTGCCCACCTGCACGCCGCGGAACATCACCGCCGAACGGTCGGCCAGGCCGGCGGCATCGGCGAAACGCACCTTCAGCGTCCAGTTGTTGCGGCTCAGCGAAACACCCCGCAGCCAGAACCAGAGGCTGAACCCGCCGATCACGGCTCCGAGCAGGGTGAAACCCACCAAAGCCTCGCGGACGCTACGACGCATGAGGTTTCAAAGCTCCGCCGGCTGCATCGGGCCGTTCAGGCTACCGGTACGGAACTGAACCACATAGGGGTTGTCGGTGCGGCCGAAGTCTTCGGTGGAGCCGCACCACTGAATCCGGCCGTCGTAGAGCATGGCCACCCGCTGGGCCGTGCGCACAACCGTGCTCATCACGTGGCTCACCACCACCGAGCAGCCGGCCGCCACCTGATTCGCCTTCACGATCAGATCTTCGATGCGGGTGCAGGCCACAGGATCGAGGCCTGCGGTGGGCTCGTCGAACAGCAGCAACGGGTGCTGACCGGAGGCATTGCTGGGGTCATCAATCAGGGCACGGGCAAAGCTCACCCGCTTCTGCATGCCACCGCTGAGTTCACCGGGCAGCTGATCTGCGATGCCATAGAGGCCCACCGCCTCCAGCGCCCGCTGCACCCGTTGACGGATTTCGGGCTCAGGCAATTTGCTGTGGCGATAGAGCAGAAACCCCACGTTCTCGCCCACTGTGAGCGAGGCCAACAGCGCGGGGTTCTGGAACACGAGGCGCACATCAGCGGGGCGGCGCTGATCCAGCCGCAGATACTGCTGCGGCACGCCATGCAGGCGGAAGGTTCCGGTGGTGGGCAACAGCAGGCCCGCCAGGATGCGCAGCACGGTTGATTTGCCGGTGCCGGAAGGCCCCACCACCGCCAGCCGTTCCCCCTCCAGCAAGGTGAGGTTGATGCCCTCCAGCACGGTGCGCGAACCCCAGCGCATCGAAAGATCGTGAAGTTCCACCACCGGCACGGGTGACGGCACGAAGGCAGTAGGGGAGGGCGAAAAAGAAGACGACACAGACGACGACGGGGAGGACCTGGCAGGCGTGAAGGGGAGCCTCGCTGGAATCTGGTGCGCCGACAGCTTTCATCCTTACAGTTCCATCAGCTCCGTGCTGTGGCGTAACGCCCCATCGGCTTGACTTCCCAGCGCCCTCTCCTGCCACGACGCCTCAGCACACGGTCCAGCCGTCGCCCTGGCTGGCTTGGGCGCGGGGATCTGCGCCAACAAGACCTGATGAGCCGCTCGCGCCGGGCGGTGCAGTGGTTGCAGCCGGGGTTGGTGGTGAAGCGCTGGATGCTCACCTCCGGCCTTGGCCTGCTGCTGGCCCTGCTGGGAGCCGCGATCCTCGCCGACCTCAAGCCGATCTACTGGTCGCTGGAGTCGCTCAACTGGCTGCTCTCAAACATGACGCGGGTGCTCCCGCGTGGCGTGACCGGGCCGCTGGTGCTGCTGGGGGGCGCCGCGTTGGTGGTGTGGGGCCAGAGCCGCAGCTTCGGCTCGATCCAACAGGCCCTCGCACCCGAAAAAGACACCCTGCTGGTGGAGGCGCTGCTGGCCCAGCGCCGGCTCAACCGCGGCCCCAACGTGGTGGCGATCGGCGGCGGCACAGGCCTGGCCACCCTGCTGAGCGGTCTGAAGCGCTACAGCAGCAATATCACCGCGATCGTTACCGTCGCCGATGACGGCGGCAGCAGTGGGGTCTTGCGGCGGGAATTCGGCGTGCAGCCCCCCGGCGACATCCGCAACTGCCTGGCGGCCCTGGCCCGCGAGGAACCGCTGCTCACCCGCCTGTTTCAGTACCGCTTCAAGTCGGGAAGTGGGCTGGAGGGACACAGCTTCGGCAACCTTTTTCTCACGGCGCTCACGGCCATCACCGGCAGCCTGGAATCGGCGATCACCGCCAGCAGCCGCGTGTTGGCGGTGCAGGGGCAGGTGGTGCCAGCCACCAATGCCGATGTGCGCCTGTGGGCCGAACTTGAGAACGGCGACCGCATCGAGGGGGAATCCTGCATCGGCCGCGCCCCCAGCCCGATCGTGCGGCTGGGCTGCACCCCCGAGCGGCCCCCCGCCTTGCCGCGCGCCATTGAGGCGATCGCCAATGCCGAACTGATCGTGCTCGGGCCCGGCAGCCTCTACACCTCTCTGCTGCCGAATCTGCTGGTGCCGGAGCTGGTGCAGGCGATCAGCCGCAGCAAGGCGCCGCGCCTCTACATCTGCAACCTGATGACCCAGCCCGGCGAAACCGACAACCTGGATGTGGAAGGCCATGTGCGGGCGATCGAGGCCCAGCTGGCCAGCCTGGGGGTGACCCGGCGCCTGTTCACCGCGGTGCTGGCCCAGGAACCGATCCGTGACCGAGCCCTGGTGGATCACTATCGCGCCCGCGGCGCCGAGCCCGTGCAGTGTGATGTGCACAGCCTGCACGCCAAGGGGTATGAGGTGATGGTCACGGCCCTGCAGGGAGCCCGCCCCACCGGCACCCTGCACCATGACCCACGCAGCCTCGCCCTCGCGGTGATGCGCTTCTACCGCCGTCACAAAGGCGGCCGGCCGGTGCTGGAAACGGTCTGACAGGCAGGGCTACGAGCAACGCAAGCGTGCGGCCACTTGTTGCGTGGGCGCAAGCGGGCGAAGGAACGCGTCAGCGCCTTGACGTTCGTTGAACTCAGTAGGCGTCCTGCATCTCGTAGAAATCCGGCTGCACGTAGTCCTTGCGCAGCGGAAAGCCCTTCCAGTCTTCGGGCATCAGCAGCCGCTTGGGATGGGGATGGCCCTCAAACACGATGCCGTACATGTCGTAGGTCTCGCGCTCCTGCCAGTCGGCGCCGCGGAACAGGCGATAGAGGCTGGGAATGGTGAGGTCGCCGTCGCGGGCGAGGAACACCTTGACCCGCACTTCCTGCGGCTTGCTGTCAGGGGCGGGGCAGGGATCGGCGCCAGCGGCGAGTTTCACCAGGTGATAAAAGCTCACCAGCCGGGCGCCGGGACCTTCGTCGTAGCCGCCCTGGCACTGGAGGTAATCAAAGCCGTAGGCCTTGAGCGCCGCAGCCACCGCCGGCAGGAAGAGGGGCTCCACCGCCAGCATTTCAATGCCGCAGTGATCGGGCTCCAGCCGCTGGTGGTCGAAACCCTGCTGGGACAGCCACTGGCTCACCACACCAATCACCGGTGCGGCGAGGGTGGTGGCGGATTCGGCTGGGGCGCCCTCGGGGGCGGGGGTGGGATCAGGCATCGCTGGAGGCGCTTGCGGTGGTGATCGGTTCAGCCACAACAACCCCAGCCGGCGCGGAGGTGTCGAGCGGGAGAGCGGTGGGATCGGCGAGGGCGGCCACCTGGGTTTCGGCCTTGAGGTAGGCGCCGGTGACGATCGGAGCCACCGCTTTCATGGCGTGGCTGATCGTGAGGTAGCGGTGGGTGGGGAGGTTGTTGCCCCGCTCGGCCAGCGCTTCGTTGCCCACTTTCTTGCGGAGCTTGATCACCGCATCAAAGATTGCTTCGGGGCGGGGCGGGCAGCCGGGGATGTAGAGGTCCACCGGGATCAGCTTGTCGACCCCCCGCACCGCCGTGGTGGAATCGGCGCTGAACATGCCGCCGGTGATCGTGCAGGCGCCCATGGCGATCACGTATTTGGGCTCGGGCATCTGCTCATAGAGCCGCACCAGGGCCGGGGCCATCTTCATGGTCACGGTGCCGGCCGTGATCAGTAGGTCGGCCTGGCGGGGGCTGGAGCGAGGCACCAGGCCGAAGCGGTCGAAGTCGAAGCGGGAGCCGAGCAACGCCGCAAACTCAATGAAGCAGCAGGCCGTGCCGTAGAGCAGGGGCCAGAGGCTGCTGAGCCGGGCCCAGTTGTGGAGGTCGTCGAGGCTGGTGAGGATCACGTTCTCGGAAAGATCCGAGGTGACCTCCGGAGCACCGACCGGATTGCAACTGGAGGCCCGCAGATCGCGCAGGGCGTCGATCGAAGGGGTGCTGGAGGCGGAGGTGGGAGTGAGGGTCATGGGGGGTAGGCGCGTCAGCTCCACTCGAGGGCGCCTTTGCGCCAGGCGTAGGCAAGGGCGATCACCAAGATGGTGATGAAGATCAGGGCCTCAATGAAGGCCAGCAGACCGAGCCGGCTGAAGGCCACGGCCCAGGGATACAGAAACACCGTCTCCACGTCGAAGATCACGAAGACCAACGCGAACATGTAGTAGCGGATATTGAACTGAATCCAGGCGCCACCGATCGGCTCCATGCCGGATTCATAGGTAAGCCGGCGTTCGCCATCCCGCGATTTCGGCGATACCAGTTTGTTGGTGACCAGGGCCAGCACCGGAACCGCTGCCGAGATCAGCAGAAAGCCCAGGAAGGCGTCGTAACCAGGTAGGACGAACATCGCGAGGCTGAACCTGGCGCAGAGTCTGGCATCCGCACCCGGAAAACGCCCGTTGCCGCCGGCCGCTGCCACAGGGGCTGCCGCGACAGGGGCCTCGATAGAGTTTGCCTTCAAGGCAGCGGGGCCAAACGCCATGGTCAATGGCCAGGACACTGATCAGGACGTTGGGCAGGAGGTCGGGCTGGATGTTGGGCTGGATGTCGGGCCAGCAGCTGAGCAGGGCGTTGGGCAACAGCCAGAGCAGAACGCCCAACCCGCAGGTGCTCCCCCCGCAGACGCTCAAATCCCAGACCCACAGCCCGCCAGCGACCAACCGCCAGGCGATCCGGCCGAAGCCAGCGCCGACACCGATCCCGACACGCACCGGTTCGAGTGCCGCAGCTGCGGCTTCGTCTACGACCCGGGCGAGGGGGTGCGCAAGCTGGCGATCCCCGCCGGCACGCCCTTCAGCAGCCTCGATCCGGTGGGCTTCCGCTGCCCGGTCTGCCGCAGCCGCGTGGGGGCCTTCAAGGACATCGGCCCCCGCAACAAGCCGAGCGGCTTCGAAGAAAACCTCAGCTACGGCTTCGGGGTGAACACCCTCACCCCTGGCCAGAAGAACGTGCTGATCTTCGGCGGCTTCGCTCTGGCCTTCGCCTTCTTCCTGTCCCTCTACTCCCTGCGTTGACCACCGTGAAGCGCCTGTTCTCCCCTCTGCTGGCCGTGCTGATCACGCTCGGCCTCAGCTTCGGCCTCGGTGGCTGCGTCACCACCGGCCTGCCCGTGGCCGCCACCAGCCCCTGGCAGCCTGTGGCGCTGTCCACCACTTCAAACCCGCTCGATGTGGCCTTCAGCGATGCCAACCACGGCTTCCTGGTGGGCAGCAACCGGCTGATCCTCGAAACCGACGACGGCGGGGCCAGCTGGGAGGAACGCACCCTGGATCTGCCCGAGGGGGAGAACTTCCGCCTGATCAGCATCGACTTCAGCGGGGCTGATGGGTGGATCGTGGGCCAGCCGGGCCTGTTGCTGCACACCGCTGATGCCGGCCAGAGCTGGGAGCGCCTGCTGCTCGACACCAAGCTGCCTGGTGATCCCTATGCCGTCACCGCCACAGGCCGCGGTAGCGCTGAATTGGCCACCACCGTGGGCGCCATCTACCTCACCAACGATGCTGGCATCACCTGGCAGGCGGAAGTGAGCGATGCGGCCGGCGCCGTGCGCGACCTGCGCCGCTCCTCCGAAGGCCACTACGTGAGCGTGTCGAGCCTGGGCAACTTCTTCGCCACCTGGGAGCCAGGCCAGGCGGTCTGGCAGCCCCACCAGCGGGTCAGCAGCCAGCGCCTGCAGAGCATGGGCTTCCAACCCGACGGCAACCTCTGGATGGTCACCCGGGGTGCCCAGCTGCGCTTCAACGACGATGCGGCCGATCCTGAGGCATGGAGCAAGCCGGTGATCCCGATCACCAATGGCTTCGGCTACCTCGACATGGCCTGGGGCCCCGATGGTGACGTGTGGACCGGTGGCGGCAGCGGCACCCTGCTGGTGAGCCACGACGGCGGCAGCCACTGGGAGCGCGATCCGGTGGGCGCCGTGCAGCCCACGAACTTCAACCGCATCAGCTTCAGCAGCGACGGCAAGGGCTTCGTGCTGGGCGAACGCGGCAACCTGCTGCGCTGGGTGGGTTAGGCGCGGGCGGGCTGCGGAGCCGCCGCCGGCTCCAACTGCATCCCTGTGTAACCAACCTCCTCTCCGGCTCTCGGCACTCCCAGCTCGACCCTTAAGATTCCGTAGCTGATTTGCCCGCTGCTATGGCTGCCGGCTCCACCGGGGAACGCCCGTTCTTCGAGATCATTACGAGCATCCGTTACTGGGTCATCCACGCCGTCACCTTGCCGGCGATTTTCCTGGCCGGATTCCTCTTCGTCTCCACTGGCTTGGCGTACGACGCCTTCGGAACGCCTCGCCCCGATGCCTACTTCCAACCCCAGGAAGCCAAGGCACCGGTGGTGAGCAAGCGGTACGAGGGCAAGAGCCAGCTTGACCTGCGCCTCAAGTAACGCCATGACCCAGTCTTCTGTCTCCACCACGCCACGCAACTACCCCATCTTCACGGTGCGGTGGTTGTCGGTTCATGCGCTGGGCATCCCCACGGTTTTCTTCCTGGGAGCCTTGGCGGCCATGCAATTCGTTCGTCGCTGATTTCCGCCATGCAGCGCAATCCCAACCCGAACAATCTGCCGGTCGAACTCAACCGCACCAGCCTTTACCTGGGCCTGCTGTTTGTGTTCGTCATCGGTGTTCTGTTCACCAGCTACTTCTTCAACTGATCGGGAGATTCAGCCATGAGCGGCAAGAAATCCGCACTACCTGACGGTCGCATTCCCGATCGCCTGCCTGACGGCCGCCCGGCCGTAGCCTGGAAAAGCCGCTGGACCGAAGGGGTGCTCCCCCTTTGGTTGGTGGCCACTGCCGGCGGCATCGCCGTGATTTTTGTGGTCGGTCTTTTCTTCTACGGCTCCTATGTGGGTGTGGGTTCGGCCTGATTCCCCCTGATCTGTTTCATGCACCGCGGGCCCAAGGGCCCGCTTTTTTTTGCT
Organism: uncultured Cyanobium sp.; assembly: GCA_937919075.1. GTDB lineage: Bacteria > Cyanobacteriota > Cyanobacteriia > PCC-6307 > Cyanobiaceae > MW101C3. The sequence continues at coordinate 10,499 of CALFOF010000215.1, forward strand.
GTGCCAGCGAAATGGCTCAGACCTCGTCAACGGAACGGCTCAGGCCTGGTAATAGCTGCGGTACCAGTGAGCGAAGCGCCCCACACCCTCGGTGATCGGGGTGTGGGGCGCAAAGCCCACCCAGGCGTCCAGGGCGGAGGTATCGGCGGCGGTGGCTTCCACATCACCAGGTTGCATCGGCTCCAGGCTCTGAATCGCCGCAGTGCCCAGCGCCGCTTCCAGCACCCCGATGAACTCCAGCAAGGGCGTGGGTTGGCTGTTGCCGATGTTGAACACCCGATGGGGCACCGCCGCAGTGGCTGGGTTAGGGGCCAGCGGGTCGAAGTGCGGATCAGCGGTGGCCGGTTTGTCGAGGCAGCGCACCACCCCCTCGACAATGTCGTCGACATAGGTGAAGTCCCGCTGCATGCGGCCGTGGTTGAACACCCGGATCGGCTCGCCGGCCAGGATCGCGCGGGCGAACAGCATCGGGGCCATGTCGGGCCGGCCCCAGGGGCCATACACGGTGAAAAAGCGCAGGCCGGTGGCGGGCAGCCCGTAAAGGTGGCTGTAGGTGTGCGCCATCAACTCATTGGCCTTTTTGGTGGCCGCGTAAAGGCTCACCGGATGGTTCACCGCATCCTGCTCGCTGAAGGGCATGCGGCGGTTGCCGCCATACACCGAGCTGCTGGAGGCATACACAAGGTGGCCAATGCCGTGATGACGGCAGCCCTCCAGGATGTGGCCGAAGCCCACCAGGTTGCTCTGGATATAGGCGGCAGGATTCTCCAGGGAGTAACGCACCCCCGCCTGGGCCGCCAGATGCACCACCCGTGAGGGGCGCTCAGCCGCGAACAGAGCCGCCACCGCCCCGCCATCCTCCAGATCCAGGCGGTGAAAGCGGAAGCCGTCGTTGCCCTCGAACCGGGCCAGCCGCGCCTGCTTAAGGGCCGGATCGTAATAGCTGTTGAGGTTGTCGAGACCGATCACCCGCTCGCCGCGGGCCAGCAGGCGCTCGCACAACGCAGCCCCGATGAACCCGGCGGCACCGGTCACGAGGGTGGCTCCAGGTGGCAGCGGGGAGGGCAGCGACGCCATGATCAGGGTGTGGGCCCGGTGCGCTGGTGCCACGCCCAGGCGTGGGCAATGATTTCGCCCAGATCCGGGTAGCGGGGCTCCCAGCCCAGCACCTCGCGGGCCTTCTGGGCGCTGGCCACCAGGGTGGGCGGATCGCCGGGCCGGCGTGGTGACACCACGGCGGTGAGCGGGCGTTGCGTGACTTCCTGGGCCACCGTGAGCACCTCCTGGACTGAATAGGCAGTGCCCGTGCCGAGATTGAAGATCAACGGCGCGATCGGCTGGGGGACCGCTCCAGCCAGCAGGTGCCGGAGGCCCAACACGTGGGCATCGGCCAGATCACTCACGTGGATGTAATCGCGCAGGCAAGTGCCATCGGGCGTGGGGTAATCGGTGCCAAAGATCTTTATATTTTCACGCCGGCCGGCAATCGCATCCAGCACCAGCGGAATCAGGTGGGTTTCGGGATTGTGATCTTCGCCGAGGTCACCGGCTGGATCGGCACCAGCTGCATTGAAATAGCGGAAGATCACGCTCGGCAGCCTGTACGCGGCAGCGAAGTCGGCCAGCATCTGCTCAACCATCCACTTGCTGCGGCCATAAGAATTGATCGGCCGCTGGGGCGTGTCCTCGGTGATCGGCACCGTCTCCGGGCTGCCGTAAGTGGCGCAGGTGGAGGAGAACACGATCGGGATGGCGGGGCCCCGGCCACTGCGTACCGGCTCCACGAGCGCTTCAAGCAGGGTGAGCGTGTCGCCGAGATTGTTGCGGTAATACTTGGCCGGGTCGAGCACCGATTCGCCCACATAGGCATAGGCGGCGAAATGGAGCACAGCCCGCACCGGCTCACCACCGCAGGCGGGATGGCGACCGCTCAGCAAGGCCTCAACGAGTTCGCGATCGCCCACCTGGCCCTGGACCAACGGCACTCGCAGCACCTCTTCCACACTCGAGCGGTGCCCATACACGAGGTTGTCGAGCACCACAGGATGGTGCCCGGCCTGCTGCAGGGCGCGCACGGTGTGGCTGCCGATGTAACCAGCACCACCGGTGACGAGCAGGGTCATCAATCGAGCCCCAGGATGCGGCGAAAGTAAGCGATCGTGGGACCCAATCCCTCTTCCAGGGACACTTTTGGTTCCCAGCCCAGCTCACTGCGGGCCAGATCGATCACGGGTTGTCGCTGGAGCGGGTCATCCTGCGGCAGCGGCAGATACACCAGGGGCAGCGCTGGGTTGATGCGCGCGCGCACCAGCTCAGCCAGCTGGCGGATGGTGAATTCCCCGGGATTGCCGATGTTGATCGGGCCTGTGTGGCTGCCGTTCATCAAGCGGATCAATCCTTCCACCAGATCATCGACATAGCAGAAGCTGCGGGTCTGGCTGCCATCGCCATACAGGGTGAGGGGCTCGCCACGCAAGGCCTGCACAACGAAGTTGCTCACCACACGGCCATCATCTGGAAACATGCGCGGGCCATAGGTGTTGAAGATGCGCACAACGCGAATCTCCGTGCCGTGCATGCGGTTGTAATCGAAGCAGAGCGCCTCGGCAATGCGCTTGCCTTCGTCATAGCAGGAGCGGATTCCAGTGGTGTTGACACAACCGCGATAACTCTCCGGCTGAGGATGCACTTCTGGATCGCCGTACACCTCACTGGTGCTGGCCATCAGCAAGCGGGCCCCCACACGCCGGGCCAGACCGAGCATGTTGTAAGTGCCGAGAAAACTGGTTTTGGCGGTTTTGATCGGGTTGGCCTGGTAGTACCGCGGCGAGGCGGGGCAGGCGAGGTGCCAGATCCGGTCGACCTCCAGCAGGATTGGCTCGGTCACGTCGTGGCGGATCAGCTCAAAGCTGGGGTGGCCGATCCAGCGGGCGATGTTGGCTTTGGTGCCGGTGTAGTAGTTGTCAAGGCAGATCACCTCCTCACCGGCTTCCATGAGCCGGTCCACCAAGGTGGAGCCGAGAAAGCCGGCACCGCCG
>CALFOF010000216.1 GCA_937919075.1 uncultured Cyanobium sp.
GAGGGCTTCTGGCTGCTGCGCGATCTCCTCGCCAGCTGAGCGCCGCCGCCATGGCCGAAGCCACCACGCCTCCCTTTGATCGCGCGGACGTGGGCTTCAACGCCCTCGCCGGCTGGACCTGGCTGGGCACCTACGGGGGCTATTACCTCCAATCCGATCTGCTGGCTGGCTTTGAGCACGGCTTTTTCAGCCGCCAATGGCATGGCCGGGGGCCCCACGAGCTGGCCGGCTCCATCAGCGCCGGCGTCAGCGTCCACCGCACCCGTCAGATCCACGGCGCAGCGGTGGTGCCTGCCGCGGCGGCCATCGCCGAGCCCTGGCCTGAGGCCGATGGGCTGGTGAGCGATGCAGGCGGGCAGAGCCTCTGGGTCTGCGGCGCCGATTGCACACCGGTGCTGATCGCCGATCTGGGCAGCGGCCGGGTGGCGGCCTGCCATGCCGGCTGGCGGGGGGTGGCCGGGCGGATCGTGCCCGCCGCGATCGAGCAGCTTGAAGCAAGCGGCAGCCGGCGCCACGACCTACGGGTGGCCCTGGGCCCGGCCATCAGCGGCCCGGAGTATCAGGTGCACCGCTCCGTTTCCCTGCAGGTGGCCGCAGCGCTGGCCCCCTCTCCCCTGTCCAGCGAAGCAGCCCTCGCACGACTGGCGCAAGCCGGTGCCCATCAGGCCGATTCCCGCCCCGACCACGATCGCCTCGACATCCGCCGCGCCACCGCCGCCCAGCTGCGCGCCGCCGGACTCCGCGACGAGCAGATCAGCGTCTGCCCGCTGTGTACCAGCTCAGAGCCGCTGCTGTTTCACTCCTGGCGCCGGGACCAGGTGAAGGCGGTGCAGTGGAGCGGCATCGTGTCCCAGGGCTGAGACCTGCCCTCCAGCGGCAAGTGGCCGGCCAGGCCTACGGCCACAGCTCCAGCTGCAACTGGTTGGGGTCGAGCCTGGCGCGGGCCCCGCCCCGGCGGGGCGCCTGAGGCGCCGGACGCGAGGGCCCCGGCCGCACCCCCGGGCGAAACCAGCTCTCAAGGGCAGCGTGCGCCACTGGGTCGAGGGCGGCGAGCTCCAGCGGCGGCGGAAACAGCTCGGCCCGCTCCTGCCGGGCCCACTCCACCACCGCCGCAGGGATGCGGTCGGCCCCGAACGGCAGCGGCTGCCCCGGCATCACTGCCATCTGTTGGGCGGCGTTCGAGGCCGGACCCGCCTGACGCCGGACCGCCAGCTGGCGGGTTCGCTCGCGCCGGGCCTCTTCGTAGCTGAGGATCGGGGCCGGATACGCCGCCATCGGCGGCGGACAGGCCAGCTGATCGTTGGTGAGCTCAGCGAGCTCCGGCAACCAGTGGCGGATGAACACCCCCTGGGGGTCGCAGCGCTGCACTGCCACCGCTCCCGGGTGATAGATGCGCGTCCAGGCCTGCGGCTCCCGCTGGGTGACGCCGGCCTGCATCGCCCATTGGTAGTGATCGATCGGACAGTCGCCATCGATCAGATGGCGCATGAAGTGCAGGGCCCCGAACCGCCAGTCGATGCCGCAGAGATTGGCCAGGAAGCTGGCATAGATGGCCCGGCTGCGGAAGTTCAGCTCCTGCCAGCCGCCTGAGCCAAGCAGGCAGCGAGCGGCGGCATCAACAATCGGAAAGCCGGTGCGCCCCTCTTTCCAGGCGGCGTAAAGCTCCTCGCTGAACGGCCACGGCTCCTGATCGAAGCACTGCCAGAGGGAGCTCAGCTCCAGCTGAGGCAAGTAGCGGAAGCGTTGGGCCATCGACGTGCCCCAGCGCAGGCGGCTGATCAGCTGCCGGCCGCTGCGCTGCCGCCGGCTGTCGGGGTGATCGGCCAGGGGGGCCAGCCGGGCCACCACCTGGCGCGGGCTCAGCACCCCGAACTTGAGATGGGGACTGAGGCCGCTGGTGACCCTGGCCGAGGGCACGCTCAGTTCCCAGTAGTAGGTCTGGGCCGCCGGACCCTCAAGGAAGGTGCTGAGCAGGTCGTGGGCCGCCGTGCTGCCAGCTGTCGGCAGCGGCTTGCCATCAGGCTGCAGACCCAGGGCTTCGAGGCTGGGAATGGGCAGATCCGCAAGCGGATCGGCAGGATCGGCAGGCCGCTCGGAATCGGCGGGAGGCGGCACCACCAGCTGCCGGGGAGCCGGCAGGGGCGCGCGGGCCACACCCTGCTGCCAGAGCTGGCGGTAGCGGGCGTAGGGCACCAACCCCGCGACGGCTCCCACCGGCTCGACCCAGTGGACCGGCACGGCGGAGGCGGCGAGCAGGCGATTCACCCGGGCATCCCGCACCCGCCCCACGATCCGCTCGCTGTCGGTGTGGGCCACCACGCCAGTGGCGCCCCCTTCCCGCACCAGCCGCAGCAGCTCAGCGGCGGGATCGCCGAAACGCACCAGCAAGCGGCCGCCCAGCTGCCGCAGGTCGCGGTCGAGGGCCTGCAACGTGGCCAGCAGAAAAGCAACGCGTGCCACGCCGGTTTCCGGATGAAACAGGAGCTGACGGTCCAGCACAAACAACGGCAGCACGGCGCCAAGGCGGCTGGCTTCCAGCAGCGGCTGGTGATCGCTGCAACGCAGATCACGGCGGAACCAGATGATCGTGCGGGTCAGAGGCGACGGTGGAACGACAAGGACCAGCGTGGGGCATGGACACCACCAGCCGCGAATGCTTGCCCTGTTGCAGCCGAGCCGAGCGGCGCCAAGGAGCCACAGAAGCGGACCAACACACGCGGCAAACTGGCGAAAACCCTTGCACCAAGCAAATGCTTGTCAGATAATGAGCAGATTCTTGGGTATAGGCCAATGTTGAGTGGCGCCGACCTTCTCGCCAAAGTCAAGGAGATGGGGGATGCAAGCAAGTCCGACATCGTGCGGGCCTGCGGCTATGTCTCCACCAAGAAAAACGATGGCGATCGCCTGAATTTCACCGCCTTCTATGAGGCACTGCTCATGGCCAAGGGGGTGGATTTCGGAGCCAATCCAAAAGTAGGAAAAGGCGGTCGCAAACTGAGTTTCACCACCAAGGTTCAGTTCAACGGCAACCTGATGGTGGGCAAGGCCTATACCGCCCTGCTCGACCTCAAACCGGGGGATGATTTCGAGATCAAGCTGGGACGCAAGCAGATCCGCCTCATTCCGCTGGGTTCTGACGACGAAGGTGAGTGAGCGCCACCGCTTCGGCCACTTTGATGCCGTCGATTGCCGCAGAGAGGATCCCGCCGGCATAACCGGCGCCTTCCCCGGCCGGGAAGAGCCCAGCGATGTTGAGGCTCTGGAAATCATCCAAGCGGGGAACTCGAACCGGCGATGAGGTGCGCGTTTCCACCCCGGTCATGACGGCCTCCGGCGCCGCAAAGCCGGGAATGGAACGCTCGAACACCGGTAGCGCCTCCATCAACGCCTCCACGGCGAAAGCAGGCAGGCAGGTGCGCAGATCGCCATACCTCACCCCCGGCCCATAGGAGGGCAGCGGTGCCGGGCCAGAGAGGCGGGAAGGCGGGGCAGAAAGACCGGAGTCCGGGCTGCGCTCGTTCACCCCGCTGGCCAGGAAATCCCCCAGGCGTTGGGCGGGGGCCTGGTAGGTGGAGCCCGCCGAGCGGAAGGCCGCAGCCTCCCAGTGGCGCTGAAAGGCCACCCCCGCCAAGGGATCGCCGGACGCCTTGCCATAGGGCGCCAGGTCGTCGAGGCCCACCGTCACCACGATGGCGCTGTTGGCATTGCGTTCGTTGCGGGAGTGCTGGCTCATGCCGTTGGTCACCACATGGCCTGGCTCCGAGGCGGCGGCCACCACCAGTCCGCCGGGGCACATGCAGAAGCTGTAAACGCTGCGGCCATCGGCGCCGTGGTGCACCAGCTTGTATTCGGCCGGCCCGAGACGCGGGTGGCCGGCAAAGGGGCCCCAGCGGGCCCGATCGATCAGCGCCTGGGGGTGCTCGATCCGCACACCGATCGAAAAGGGCTTGGCCTCGATCGCCACCCCCACGGCCTCCAGCATCGCGAAGGTGTCCCGGGCGCTGTGTCCCACCGCCAGCACCACCTGGCCTGCCGGCAGCACGGTGCCATCGGCCAGCACCACGCCGCAGATGCGCTGCTGCCTGTCTCCCTCACCGTCACAGGGTTCCAGCGCGAGGCGATCGACGCGGCTCTGGAAGCGGATCTCTCCCCCGAGCGCCTCGATGCGAGCCCGCAGCCCGCGCACCACGGTGGCCAGCTTGAAGGTGCCGATGTGGGGGCGTTGCAGGGTGAGAATTTCCGCATTCGCCCCGCAGGCCACCAGCTCTTCGAGCACCTTGCGGCCGTGGTGCAAGGGATCGCGCACCTGGCTGTAAAGCTTGCCGTCGGAGAAGGTGCCAGCGCCGCCCTCACCGAACTGCACATTGGATTCCGGGTCGAACGGACGCTGGTTGCGCCAGAAGCCAAAGGCATCGGCGGTGCGCTCCTTCACCGGCTTGCCGCGCTCCAGCAGCAGCGGCCGAAAGCCCATCTGGGCCAGCAGCAGGGCTGCGAAATAGCCGCAGGGGCCGGCTCCGATCACGATCGGGCGATCCAGAGGGTCGGTGGTGGCAGGCGCCCGGCCCACGAAGCGGTAGCTGGTGTCGGGTGTGAGCCGCAGGTGCGGATCCTTGCGGAAGCGGCGCAGCAGCCGTTGCTCATCGGCCAGCTCCAGATCCACGCTGTAACTGAAGCGGATCTCAGCCTTGCTGCGGGCATCCACGCTGCGCTTCACCACCTGGTGGCCGCGCAGAGCCGCCGCAGGAAGATCGAGCCGCCGCAGGATCGCCTGGCGCAGATCCTCCTCCCCATGGTCGAGGGGGAGCTTGACTTCGCTGAGCCGCAACACAGGATCTGCCACCGCGCCTGACGCGGCCTGACGCACCCCTTCATTTCAACAGTCCGAGGCCCGCCCGCGCCGGCCGGTTGGCGGCAGAACGGGTTGCAAAGGTAGTCCCCCCGCCCCATCCACCCTCAACCGGTGCCCGCCGGTGCCAAGGTGGAGGTGAATGATGCGTTTCGCATGGGAATCACCCACTGCCCCCTCTGCGTCGCGTTGGCGGTGTTCAGCGCGGTGCGCTTCAGCGCCCACGCCGTGCTGCTCTGGCAACTGGTCCGCCCCACGGCGACGGGCACCAGCGCTCCAGCCTCACGCCTGCGCTGGCAAGGCGTTTAGCGTCCGGGGCCAACTGCCCACCCGCCACCATGGCCCTGCATGCCACCTATCTCGGGGCCAATGGCTGGCTGCTGGAGTTCGGTGCTCTGCGGGTGTTGGTGGACCCCTGGCTCACCGGGCCGCTGGAGTTCCCCCCCGGCGCCTGGTTCTTCCGCGGCGAGCTGCCCCAGGACCGTCCCGCTCCGTTGCCGGTGGATCTGTTGGTGCTCACCCAGGGGCTGCCCGACCATTGCCATCCCGCCAGCCTGGCGCTGCTGCCTTCCACCACCCCGGTGGTGGGGTCTCCCGCGGCGGTGGCCAGGGCGCGCGCTCTTGGCTTCAGCGAGCTCACCGCCCTGGCGCACGGCGAACGCCACTGCCACGAACAGCTGCAGCTGACGGCCTCGGCGGGGGCACCGGTGCCGCAGGTGGAGAACGGCTACTTGTTTGACCACCCCGAGGGGCGCATCTACCTGGAACCCCATGGCTTCCTCGATGCCGCCCTGCCGGAGCAGCCGCTCGACGCGGTGATCACCCCCGTGGTGGATCTGGGCCTGCCGGTGGTGGGGGCGTTCGTGAAGGGTCAGCAGGTGCTGCCGCAGCTGGTACAACGCTTCAAGCCACTGGCCGTGCTGGTGAGCACCACCGGCGGAGAGGTCCGCTTTGAGGGTGCCCTGAACCGGTTGCTCTGGCTGAAGGGATCGCTGGAGGCAGCGGCGGCGGAGCTGCCCGAGGGTTGCCGGCTGATCGATTCAAAGGCCGGCGAGCGCTATCGCCTGGAGCAACGCCAGCCCAGCACCGCTGGTGCCAGTGCTGGTGGCACGAATGCGGGCACCGCTGCTGGCTGAGGCCGGGCGACTGCTTCAGCCGGCTGTGCTGAGCAGCAGCTCGACCACCAGGGCGGTGCAGGCGCTCAGCAGGAGGCAGCGAAACCCCTTGCCGAGCAGGCTGTTGAGCAGGATCGCTTGCATCGGGATCATGGGGGGTCTCGGGAGATAGGGGGCTGGTGAGAGGGTCAGGCCGCCGCGGCGCGCAGGCTGATCACCGCACCGATCGGCACGGCGAATGGGGGCGAGCCGCTGCGGGTGAGCGGCCAACGGCGCACCCAGCAGCGGTCGTCGATGTCGTCGACGCTCACCACCTGGAAGCTGGTGCCGGCCTGGCTGGCCAGAAGCACGAATTCACCGGGTTGAACAGGCATCAGAGGAAAAGAAGGAACGGCGAAACAGGCAACGCCGTGGGACGACGGCCTGAGCAAAAGCGGGATCCGAAACGTTGACCCCCGAAATGTATCGGAAGATTGCGAACAATTGACAGCCAGTCACATCACAGTTGCATCAGTCGGCAAATGCAGACCATGGCCCGCCTCCGATCACTGCGAGGCCGTGCGGTCACCCGGCGGTTCGCACGGCCTTCAGCTGTCTGGCTCGTCTTCCAACAGCAGCGAGTGGAACTCGCGATACAACTGCTCGTGCTCGCGGATGGCGGCGGCATCGGGGGCGCCCGCCAGGGGCACCCGGCGGGTGCGGGCAGGGCCAGGAATCGCTGGCGTTGCTGCTCTCGCTGCGGCAGGCGGCTGCTGGCGCTGACGCTCGCGCCTGGCGGTTTCGAGCGCCGAAAGGCGCTCCATCAGATGCGGCGGCACCTTGCCATCGGGGCTCGCCTTGATCAGCTCATGAAACAGCTTGTCGGGGTCCTGCTCGGTTTCCACCGCATGCAGCCGTGGCTGCGGCGCGGCAGCGGGCCGGGCCTGCGGGGCCGGCAAGGGCTGGGGGAGCTGGCGGCCCAGCTCCCGGAGCCGCTCAAGGCTGCGGGGGTCAAAGCTCATGGCACAGAAGGGGGACCATCAGGCACAGCCAAGGCTGGCGCGGGTGGAGCGGCCGGTGACGGGGTTGGTGCCGGTGGCATCTAGGCACAGCTTCTTCAGCACATCGGCGCGGAAGGGAACGTTGGTGAAATCAGCGCCATCGATCTTCACCGCGTTGAACTTGGTGTTGAAGGCGAAGGCATCTTCCAGCAAGGCGTCGCGCAGGTCGGTGCCATCCAGTACCGCAGAGTCCAAGGTGGCCTGGCGCAGGTCGGCGCCATGCAGATCGGCGTCCTGCAACTTGGCGCCGAACAGGGTGGCCCCCCGCAGATCGGCGCCGGAAAGATCGGCCTCGCGCAGGTTGGTGAGGCTGAAGGTGACACCACGCAGATCGCTGTCATGGAAGTCGGCGCCGATCAACACCTGCTTGGCGTAGTCCATCGCCGCCTGGGCCGCAGGCACCGGCAGCAGCACCACGCCGAGGAGCAGCACCAGCAGCAGCGAAGCGAGCCAGGAGCGGCAAGGAAGGCCGGCGCGGCAGCGCAGCGGGGAGGCCATGGCGGCAAGGGACAGAGAGGGAACTTTAGGAACACACGCCTTGGCCGTACGTGGAAGCAGCCCGACCGCAACAGAGCGCTGACCGGGCGCGCAGCCGTTGCGCCGTGCCGGGCCGCTGGGCGGAGCAGCGGGCGCTGAGGTTGCTGGAGGCGAGGGACTGGCAGTTGCTCTCCCAACGCTGGCACTGCCGTTGGGGCGAACTCGACCTCGTTCTGCTCAAGCCGGGCCGGTTGCTGCTGGTGGAGGTGAAGGGACGGCGCCGCAGCGGTGCCGATGGCTGGGGCAGGGCCAGCCTGGATCGACGCAAGCGGCAGCGGCTGGCGGCCGCCTGGTCGTGCTGGCTGTGCGATCACCCCAGCTGGATGAATGTGCCGGTGGAAGCGGTGTGCGCCTTGGTGCCGCTGCCACCGGCGCGGGCGCCGGTGCGCTGGCTGCGCTTGGAATGGTGAGGGCAGGCGGCCGGTTCACAGCGGACGGCGCGCTCAGGGACTGGCCGGGTTGCCGGGCGCAGGCGTGCTGCTTGCGGGAACCGCCGGATCGGGAACGGTGAACTCCACCGTGCAGCGGTAGCGGGTGGTGTTCATCCCCACCGAAACGTCCTCGCAGCGGGTGCTGGTGACCGTGGCCCCCGCAGGCACCTGCTGCATGGCCCGCTGCTGGGCATTGTCGCGGTCCCAGACGGAATCAGCGGTGGCGCTACCAGCCAGCGCCGGACCACTCAGCAGGGACAGGACAAGGGCGGCGATCCAGCCACCCCAAGCCTGCGGAATGACAGGTGTCAACGGTGTCATCGCCATCACCCCTCTTTATTGCCTCTTCATAGCCGCGCCAGAAGGCAATGTGGGAGATCTCACGCCCATGGTCATGACCTTCAGCGGCCACCGGGCCCGCAAACGCTTCGGCCAGCACTGGCTCACCGATGCCGGCGTGCTTGATCGCATCGTGCAGGCGGCCGAGCTCCACGACGTCGACCGGGTGCTGGAGGTGGGGCCGGGCCGGGGGGCACTCACCGAACGGCTGCTGCAGAGCCCCCTGGCCAGCCTCACGGCGGTGGAACTCGACCGAGATCTGGTGGCCGGGTTGCGGCAGCAGTTCGGGGCCGATCCCCGCTTCTGCCTGCTGGAAGGCGATGTGCTCGAGCTGGAGCTGCCACCGGCCACCAAGGTGGTGGCCAACATCCCGTACAACATCACCGGTCCATTGCTGGAACGGCTGGTGGGCCGGCTCGACCGCCCTGCCGCCACGTCCTACACGCGGCTGGTGCTGCTGGTGCAGCAGGAGGTGGGGGAACGCATCCGTTGCCGTGCGGGCAGCAGCGCCTACAGCGCCCTGAGCGTGCGCATGCAGTTGATGGCCCGCTGCCAGGGCGTATGCGCCGTACCACCCCGTTGCTTTCAGCCACCGCCCCGGGTGCACTCGGAGGTGATCGTGATCGAGCCCTTGCCTGCGGCGGAGCGGCTGCCCGTTGCCGTGGCCGCCACGGTGGAGCGGCTGCTGCGGCGCTGCTTCGCAGCCCGGCGCAAAATGCTGCGCAACACCCTGGCGGGCCTGCTGCCGGCGGAGGCGCTCAGTGCCCTGGCCGCTGCCGCCGGCATCGATCTGCAGCAGCGTCCCCAGGAGCTGGAGCCCCAGCGCTGGGTGGCACTGGCGGAGGGCTTGAATCAGGCCGAAGCCTCAGCGCCAGCCCCCCCTTTCCTCCGAGGATGCGGCGTGCATCCATCCCGATCCGTAGCCGAACGCGACCCATGGCAGCACTGAGCCGCAGCATCACCGTTCTCGCTCCCGCCAAGATCAACCTGCACCTTGAGGTGCTCGGGCTAAGGCCGGATGGCTTCCACGAGCTGGCGATGCTGATGCAGAGCATCGATCTGGAAGACCGGCTGATCCTGCGCGAACGCGACGACGGCCACCTTCAACTGAGCTGCGACCAACCGGGGCTGCCCACCGACGGCACAAACCTGATCAGCCGCGCCGCCCTGCTGCTGCAGCAACGGCTGGAGGGGCCGACGCGCGGCGCCGAGATCCAGCTGGAAAAGCGCATCCCGATCGGGGCCGGGCTGGCGGGAGGCTCGAGCGACGCTGCCGCCGCCCTGGTGGGCCTGAACCAGCTCTGGAACATGGATCTCCCGCCGGCAACCCTGCTGGAACTGGCGGCGGAACTGGGCTCCGATGTGCCGTTCTGCCTGGCCGGGGGGAGCCAGCTGTGTTTCGGGCGGGGAGAGCAGCTGGAGCCATTCCCGGCGTCAGCCGATCCCCTGGCTGTGTTGCTGATCAAGGATCCGTCGGTGAGTGTGTCAACGCCGTGGGCCTACGGACGCTGCCGCGAGCTGCGCAGCGACTTCTACCTCGACTGCGAGGCTGACTTTGAGCAGCGCCGGGAGCACCTGCGCCGCGGCCAGCTGCTGGCCGCTCTGCGAGGGGAGCGCGGGCTGCCGCTCCTGCGCAACGACCTGCAGGCTGTGGTGGAGCCGGAGCAGGCCAGCGTGCGCCAGGGCCTGGCACTGCTGCGCAGTGTGAGCGACGCCCTGGGCGTGGCGATGAGCGGATCAGGGCCCAGCCTGTTCGCCCTGTTCAGCAGCGCCGCTGAGGCTGCCACGGCACAGCAGCAGCTCACACCGGCCTTGCAAGATGCGGGGTTCGACGCCTGGAGCTGCCGCTTCTCGCCAGCAGGTGCCAGGGTCGTCAACGATCAGGCCATGCCCCCGGCCGGCTCCGTTCCCGATCCCGACGCCCCACGATGAGCGACCCCCAGCAGACCGATCCCGGCAGCGGCATCGCACCGGCCACCGCCGCCGCCACGGCACCACCCCGCAAGGGCCCGCTCAGCTTCCTGTCCGGCGCCCTCACCAGCGGCGCCCTGGCCTGGGTGAGCCTGCTGCTCAGCCAACGGGTGGTGACCTATTTCGCCGTCCATCCGCCGCACTACAGCAAGCCGTTTGCACAGAGCATCGGCACGGCGATGAAGACCCTGATCGTGGGCATGAGCTTCCTGGCCACCTTCAGCTTCGCCTTCGTGGGCCTGGGCCTGTTCCTGGTGTTCATTCGCAGCCTCTTGCCTTCCAGCTCCACCGAGCCTTCCTAAAGTCGTTGGCACCACGGGTTCCGACACCGCTGCGATGACCCCTCACGATCTCGGTCTGCTGGCCCTGCTGCTCTCACCGGGGATGATCCTGTCGGTGCTGTTGCTCGCCACCTTCGCCGCCGGCGGCTAGAAGGCTCCGCAGCACTGCCCCCGCAGGCCTGAGATAAGTTGGCCCCACTTCCGGCATCCGCGCCGGGTCCGCACCTCCCCTGTGGCAGAAACCCTTCTGTTCAACGCCCTGCGCGACGCCATCGACGAGGAGATGGCGAAAGACCCCACCGTCTGCGTGTTCGGCGAAGACGTGGGTCAGTACGGCGGCTCCTACAAAGTCACCAAAGACCTCTACGAGAAATACGGCGAGCTGCGCGTGCTCGACACCCCGATCGCCGAAAACAGCTTCACGGGCATGGCCGTGGGCGCCGCCATGACCGGCCTGCGGCCGATCGTGGAAGGGATGAACATGGGCTTCCTCCTGCTCGCCTTCAACCAGATCTCCAACAACATGGGGATGCTGCGTTACACCAGCGGCGGCAACTACACGATCCCCACGGTGGTGCGTGGCCCCGGCGGGGTGGGCCGTCAGCTCGGGGCTGAACACAGCCAGCGGTTGGAGGCCTATTTCCACGCCGTGCCCGGCATCAAGATCGTTGCCGTCAGCACCCCCACCAACGCCAAGGGCCTGATGAAGGCCGCCATCCGCGACAACAATCCCGTGCTCTTCTTTGAGCATGTGCTGCTTTACAACCTCAGCGAAGAGATCCCTGAGGGCGATTACATCTGCGCCCTGGACCAGGCCGATGTGGTGCGCGAAGGCAAGGACGTGACGATCCTCACTTACTCCCGCATGCGCCACCACTGCATCAAGGCGGTGCAGCAACTCGAGGCCGAGGGTGTCGATGTGGAGCTGATTGATCTGATCAGCCTCAAGCCGTTCGACATGGACACGATCAGCCGCTCCATCCGCAAGACCCATCGGGTGATCGTGGTAGAGGAGTGCATGAAAACTGGTGGCATCGGCGCCGAGCTGATCGCCCTGATCACCGAACACTGCTTCGATGATCTCGACGCCCGTCCGCTGCGCCTCTCCAGCCAGGACATCCCCACGCCGTACAACGGCGCCCTGGAGAACCTCACGATCATTCAGCCCAGCCAGATCGTGGATGCCGCCCGGCGGCTCAAAGCAGGCACCCTCTGAGATGGCACGCCAACAAGGATGGGTGGCCCTGATCCTGGCCCTGGCGATCGCCGCCGGGGCGGTCCTGGTCACATTCCCGCTGCAGCTCGGCCTTGATCTGCGCGGCGGCAGCCAGCTCACCCTGCAGGTGATGCCGGCCGGCGCGATTCGTCAGGTGCAGAGCGAACAGCTCGAAGCCGTGCAGGAAGTGCTCGATCGCCGCATCAACAGCCTCGGGGTGGCCGAATCCACTCTGCAGCGCGTCGGCGACGACCAACTGCTGCTGCAACTGCCCGGTGAGCAGGATCCCAGCCGGGCCGCCAAGGTGCTGGGCACCACCGCCCTGCTCGAATTCCGGGTCCAGAAACCCGACACCGAAGAGGAGATGCAGGCGCTGCTGCGGTTGAAAACCCAGGCCTCTGCTGTGCTCGCCCGGCTGCAGAACAGGCGTGCCGCTGCGCCCCCCACACCGGGCCTGCCCCCAGGTGCCACACCCCCACCGGCGCCCAGCTTTCCCGCCGAGGAAATGGCCAAAGCTTTTACCGCCCTCGGCCTGGAAGTGCCGGCGGGAGCCAGCGAAGCCGATCAACTCGAGCTGCTGCTGGCCGAGGTGAACACACGGGTGGTGGCTCTTTACGAGCCGGCCGCCTTGACCGGCCGCGACCTCACCGGTGCCGGCCGCCAGCAACAGACCAATGGTCCCGGCTGGGAGGTCACGTTGAACTTCAACCGCGCCGGTGGGGAAGCTTTCGCACGGCTCACCCAATCGATCGCAGGCACCAATCGCCTGCTAGGCATCGTGCTCGATGGCCGTTCGATCAGCGAGGCCAGTGTGAGCGAACAGTTCAAGGCAGCCGGCATCACCGGTGGGGCCGCGAGCATTTCCGGCAACTTCACCGCCGATGAGGCCCGGGATCTCGAAGTGCAGCTGCGTGGAGGCTCGCTTCCCCTGCCGATCAAGATCATCGAAGTGCGCACTGTGGGGCCCACGCTTGGAGCCGAAAACATCCGCTCCAGCCTGGTGGCGGCCCTGGGCGGCCTGGCGCTGGTGGCGGTGTTCATGGTGGTGGTCTATCGCTTACCGGGATTCGTGGCGGTGCTGGCGCTGCTCTTCTACGCCCTGTTCAACCTGGCGGCCTACGCCCTGATCCCGGTCACGCTTTCGCTGCCGGGCATCGCCGGCTTCATCCTCAGCGTGGGCATGGCGGTGGATGCCAACGTGCTGATCTTTGAGCGGGTGAAAGAAGAGCTGCGCAGGGGCAACACCTTGATCCGCTCGATCGACACCGGCTTCTCCCTGGCGTTCTCCTCAATCATTGATGGCCACCTCACTGGCCTGATCAGTTGCGTGGCCCTGTTCACCCTGGGCACTGGCCTGGTCAAAGGCTTTGCGGTCACCCTTGGCATCGGCCTGGTGCTGAGCCTGTTCACTGCGCTCACCTGCACCCGCACACTGCTGCGGCTGCTGATGAGCTACCCCTCGCTGCGGCGCCCCACCTACTTCCTCCCGGGCCGTGAGCTTTCCTCCCCTGCCGCCTGAGTTCCCATGAGCCCCACAGCCGCGGATCCAGCTCCGGCGATCCGTTATTTCCGCATCAATCGCCATCGCCGGCTCGCCTGGTCCGCCTCAGGAGCCGCCTGTCTGCTGAGCCTGCTGGGCCTGCTGCTCAGCTGGCTGAATCCGTCGATCGGCCTGCCGCTCAAGCCCGGCCTCGACTTCACCGGGGGCACCCGCATCCAGTTGGAGCGGGCCTGCGGCGATGGTTGCCCTCCCCTCAGCGCCTCGCAGGTGGAAGATCAGCTCGCCCAGGTGAAACTGCCCGACGAAGCCGGTGTGGCCGCTCCATTGCTGGAGCGGGCGCCCCTACAGGTGCTCGACGGCGGACGCTCGATCGACCTGCGCATGCCCACGCTCAGCGCCGACCAGAGCACAGCATTGGTCAACCAGCTCAACAGCCGGATCGGCCCGTTTCTGCCTGGCGACACCTCGGTGGAAACGATCGGCCCCACCCTCGGAGCTCAGCTGCTGAGGAGCAGCCTGGTGTCCCTGCTGGTGAGTTTCGCAGCGATCGCTCTCTATATCAGCTTCCGCTACGACCGCCTGTTCGCCTCCCTGGCCATCCTGTGCCTCGCCCACGACGTACTGATCACCGCCGGGCTGTTCGCCTGGTTGGGGCTGTTGCGTGGAGTGGAGGTGGATTCTCTGTTCGCCGTTTCGCTGATCACGGTGGCGGGCTACTCCATCAACGACACCGTGGTGGTATTCGACCGGATCAGGGAGCAGAAAACCGTGCTAGGCCATCTCCCCATTGATGAGCAGGTGGATGTGGCTGTGGATGTCACCTTCACGCGCTCCATGTACACCTCGCTCACCACGCTGTTGCCCTTGCTGGGCATGATCTTCTTCGGTGGCAGCAGCCTGTTCTGGTTCGCCGTGGCGCTCGCCACTGGAATTTCTGTGGGTAGCTGGTCAAGTCTGGGGGTGGCTCCCACCCTGCTCAGCCTGCTCTCCGCGCCGCGCCAGGTCAGCACTGCTTCCCCATGAGAAGAGTTCCGCTTGTGCCGGTGGTGCTCGTGCTGCTGGCGCTCCTGGAACTCAGGTCCGAATTCCTGCTGCTCAGCGACCACTTCACCCTGGCCGCCGTGATCGCCGCCGTCAGGCGCCACCCGTTGCCGATCGGCGTACTGGTGCTGGCGCCCGAGCTGTTCCACCGCTTCCGCTGATTCCCGCTGAGGTGGACTCGATCACGGCCGTTTCGGCGAAGCGATCAGGGCCGTTTCGGCTCCTGCTTTGAGCCGACTAAGAAGCTTCGAGCGTCCAGCGGTCCATCACCTTTTCCACCAGCACCTTCTGGCAGATCACCTGCAGCACCACCACGAGCGGCAGTGCCAGCAGCACCCCGGGCAGACCAAGCAAGGCGCCCATGCAGAGCTGGGCCATCAGTGCCACGGTGGGCAGCAGGTTCACCGTGCGGCTCAGCAGCACCGGGGTGAGCACAAAGGCTTCCACGTTCTGAAGCAACAGGCGCAGAAAAAGCACCTGCAGCAGCTTGGCCGGGGAAATCAGCAGGGCCACCGCCAGCGGCAACAAGGTGGCGGCTGTGGGGCCGATTGTGGGCACAAAGGTGAGCAGCCCGCACACCAGGCCGCTGAGCAGGGCCAGCGGCACCCCCAGCAGCGCCAGGCCGGCCCAGGTGAGCAGAAACACCGTGATGGCAGAGATGGTCATGCCCGCCAGCCAGCCGCCCATGGCCTGGCGGCAATCGTGCAGCAGGCTCTCCACGCCCGGGCGGGCAAAGCGCGGGGAAGCGGCGAGCAGCAGGCGCTGGTGGCTGCGTGGATCGAGGGCCAGCAGCACGGCCAACAGCCCCATCAGCAGCACCTGGATCGTGGAATTGGCGGTGCTGCCTGCCACCCCAAGCAACTGGGTGCCGAGCGGTTGGAGTGTGTCCCAGGTGGTGAAGGTGGTGAGCTGCTGCTCAAGGCTCTGGAACCCCTTGATCCCCCCGGCCAGTTGCCCCAACCGCTGCACCAGTTCCGGCACCAGGCGCATGAATTCGCCGGCCTGCTCCACCAGTTCGGGCAACAGCAGCTCCGACACCTTCCAACCCAGCAGCATCAACGCCACCAGCACCGCCAACAAGGCGGTGGGCCGGTTGATCGGCAGCCGCCGGCGCAGCTGGGTGACGGGCACATCGAGCGCCACGGCCAGCACCACGGCTCCGAACAGCACGAGCAGCACCCAGCGGAGCTCCCAAAGGAGCAGCCCCAGCACCACCAGGGCGAAAAGTCCAAAGACAGCGCGGGGCTTCATGACAGCGGGCGCTGAAGCGTCCAGGGATTGAGCACGTCGTGGATCAGCACTTCACGAATGATCACCTGAAGGCACACCGCCAACGGCAGCGCCAACAACAATCCGATCGGTCCGAACATCACCGTGAACAGGAACTGGGCGCAGAGCGTGAGGCCCGGCAGCAATTTGAGCTGGTGATGCATCACCGAAGGGGTGATCAAATAGCTCTCCACGTGCTGGATCACCAGGTAGAGGCCAAGCACCGCCAGCGCTTTCCAGGGGGTGTCGAGCAGCGCCACCGACATTGGGAAAATGGTGCTCAAGGTGGGCCCCACATTCGGGATCACGTTCAGCAGGCCGGCCAGCAGCGCATTGGCCACCACCAGATTCACCCCCAGCAGCCACAGACCGATGCCCGAGAGCAGCGCCACAAAGCAGGAGCTGATCAACACCCCCACCATCCAGTCGCTCAAGGCGGTGCCGCAGAGTTCAAGCACGCGGCGGAAGCGGCGCCTGTAAAACGACGGCACCAGCAACACCGCCACTTCCCTGTAGGCGGTGGGCTGCACCGCCACCATCAGGCTCACCGCCACCACGAACAGCAACTGGAGCGCGCCGCTGCCGAGATTTCCCGCCAGCCCCAGCAGCCGCAGGGCCCCTTGGCCCAGGCCACCGGCCAGGGCGGCGGTGCTGTCCCCACCGGATGGCAGCAGCGACGTCAGCCAGTCGAAGTCGAGGTGGTTCTCCTGCTGGCCGTAGATCATCTTCCCGCCCCAGGAGAGGGATTCGCGGCCCATCTTCAGGAGCAGCGCGGCGGCGGTAGGCACCTTGGTGAGCAGCAGTCCGAACTGATCTGCAAAGGGTGGAATGAG
>CALFOF010000217.1 GCA_937919075.1 uncultured Cyanobium sp.
GGAACCAGCGATCCAGCCAGCGGTAGAAGGGGTCGCGCTGCAGGTCGCCGGTGAAGCGCTCCACATGCTGAACGGCTGGGATCTCATGCAGCATCCAGTCGCTGTGGCTCCACCACAGGCCGCGGCCTGCATCGTGGTGGTCGTTGGCCTGGTCGGAGAACTTGTGGTGGTGGCGGTGCAGCCCCACCCATTCGATCGGCCCGCTCTGGCAGGCCAGGGTGCCCATCAGCACCAGGGTGCGCTCCACCCAGCGGGGGGCGACGAAGCTGCGGTGGGCCAGCAGACGGTGCAGGCCCAGGGTGACCCCCAGCACCGTGACCCAATACAGAACCGCCAGCGCCACCACGCTCTGCCAGCTCCAGAAGCGGGGCAGCAGGGCGAACACCGCCCCCACGTGGATGGCGAGCATGAACGACGTGGTGCCGAACTTGTACGTCCGCTGGCTTTTCGGCAGGGGCGCGCGTGGGGCCGTCACACCGGCGCGCATGAGGGCTTCCTGGCGATTGGAAGCATGCCCCCCATGGCTGCGCAGGGGCTTGAACGGGGCCCGCGGATCCGCCGGGGTAGCGGTTGAGGGGGCATCTGAAGCGGCGACCAAATGAACTCTCGCGAAAGTGACGCAGGCTGGAGTTCACCCGTTCGCCCTCAGCGGGCAGAAGCCGCTGCTGGAAGCTCCCGAAGGAGAGAGTGGCTCACCAGAACCTGGTGATGAAGGCCGTTTGTAGCCAACACATCAGCGAGAAATCTAGCGGCGAGAGCGAGGTCGGCAGGCAGCATGGCCACTGGCTGGAGTGGCAGGGATGGACGGGCAGGAAGGGAAGGGAGCCGCCTCGGCCTGGGCCTGCGATCAGGTGGCGGCCGCCGCCGCGCGGATCGCGCCGTTGGCGGCCCGGCACACCGCTGCGGTGAAGCCTGGTCTGGAGCGGGTGTTGGCCGCCTTCGCCGCCGAGCGTCTCGGCACCCATCACTTCGCCTCGGTGAGCGGCTACGGCCACGGCGACCTGGGCCGGGAGGTGCTGGATCGGGTGTTCGCCCGGGTGCTGGGGGCGGAGGCGGCGGCGGTGCGGCTGCAGTTCGTGAGCGGCACCCACGCGATCGCCGCGGCCCTGTTCGGCGTGCTGCGGCCGGGCGACCGCCTGCTCTCGATCACCGGCCGCCCCTACGACACCTTGGAAGAGGTGATCGGCCTGCGCGGCAGCGGCCAGGGATCGCTGGCCGAATTCGGCATCCACTACGACGAACTGGCTCTGCAGGCCGATGGCGCGGTGGATGAAGACGGCCTCGCCGCCGCGCTCACACCCCCCACCCGGCTGGTGCTGATCCAGCGCAGCTGCGGCTACAGCTGGCGGCCCTCGTTGCCGGTGGCCACGATCGGCCGCCTGGTGGAGCGCGTCAAGCAGCTGCAGCCCGGCTGCCTTTGCTTCGTCGACAACTGCTATGGCGAATTCGTGGAGGCGCTGGAGCCTCCGGCCGTGGGCGCCGACCTGATCGCCGGCTCCTTGATCAAGAACGCCGGCGGCACCATCGCCCCCACCGGCGGCTACGTGGCCGGCGGCGCCGAATGGGTGGAGCGGGCCTGCTGCCGGCTCACGGCGCCCGGCATCGGCAGTGAGGGGGGCACCGGCTTCGATCTCTACCGGCTGCTGTTCCAGGGTCTGTTCCTGGCGCCCCAGATGGTGGGGGAGGCCCTGATCGGCGCCGAGCTGGTGGCCTCGGTGTTCAGCGCGCTCGGCTACGCCGTGCAGCCACTGGTGGGGGGGGGCCGCAGCGATGTGATCCAGGCGGTGCGTTTCGGGGCGCCGGAGCCGTTGATCCAGGTGTGCCGCGCCTTTCAGGCCTGCTCGCCGGTGGGCGCCTACCTCGACCCGGTGCCCGCGCCCATGCCGGGATACGCCAGCGAGCTGGTGATGGCCGGCGGCAGCTTCATCGACGGCAGCACCAGTGAGTTCTCCGCCGACGCCCCCCTGCGTGAGCCCTACGTGCTGTTCGCCCAGGGGGGCACGCACCGCGCCCACGTGGAGCTGGCCCTGGAGCGGGCCCTCACGGTTCTGAATCGGCAGCGTGGGAGCTGAGCCTGCAGCGCCAGATACGGTCAGACTGGCGCCGTCTTCGCTTCCGCCTTCGATGGCGCTCCAGTTCCCCGACAGCTGCCGCTACGCCGACAGCCATGAATACGCCCGGCCGGATGGGGAGCTGCTGCGCATCGGCGTGAGCGCTTTCGCCGTGGATCAGCTGGGCGACATCGTGTTTGTGGAACTGCCCGAGGTGGGCAGCCAGCTGGAGCGGGGCTCCAGCTTCGGCTCGGTGGAATCGGTGAAGGCGGTGGAGGAGATGTACGCGCCGATCAGCGGCACGGTGGAACTGCGCAACGAAGCGGTGCTGGCCAGCCCCGAAGAACTGCAGAACGATCCCTATGGCGAAGGCTGGCTGCTGGTGGTGCGCCCCAGCGACGCTGCCGAATTCAGCGACCTGATGGATGCCGCCACTTACCGCCTGAAGGTGGAAGGCAGCTGAGCGGCGCTGGTGAAACGGCAGATTTCCCTAAGATCTGCCTCACCTGCCGGGCGTCGCGCCGTGACCGCACCCTTCGCTGACCCCGCCGGCTTATCTCCCTTTCTGGAACGGCATCTGGGGCCATCGCCGCAGGATCTGGCCGCGATGCTCAAACGGCTGGGCGCCAGCGATCTCGAGGCGTTCGTGGCCGAGGTGATACCGGGCGACATCCTGATCGAACCGAGCGCCGCCGCGGCCGACCTGCCACTGGGGGTTGGCGAAGCCCAGGCGCTGAGCGAGCTGCGCGCCATCGCCGCCACCAACCAGGTGCGGCGCAGCCTGATCGGCCTCGGCTACTACGGCACCGTGACGCCGGCCCTGATCCAGCGCCACGTGCTGGAAAATCCCTGCTGGTACACGGCCTACACCCCTTACCAGGCCGAGATCGCCCAGGGCCGCCTGGAAGCACTGCTCAACTTCCAGACCCTGATCAGCGAGCTCACCGGCCTGCCGATCGCCAATGCCTCCCTGCTGGATGAAGGCACCGCCGCGGCCGAGGCGATGGCACTCAGCTTCGGGGCCTGCAAGCGGCCCGCCGCCCGCCGCTTCCTGGTGGATCAGGACGTGTTCCCCCAGACGCTGGCGGTGCTTCGGACCCGGGCCGAACCGCTCGGCCTGGCTGTGGAGCTGGTGGATCCCGCCACACTCGCCACTGGCGACGCGGCTTCCCCCCTCGACCCCATGGTGTTCGGGCTGCTGCTGCAGCTGCCCGGCGCCAGCGGTCGCCTCTGGGATCCGCGCGCCGTGATCGCCGCGGCCCATGCAGTAGGGGCGATGGTGACGGCGGCGGTGGATCCGCTGGCCCAGGTGCTGCTGGAGCCGGTGGGCGCCCTCGGCGCCGACATCGCCGTGGGCAGCACCCAGCGCTTCGGGGTGCCGCTCGGCGGCGGCGGGCCCCATGCCGCCTTCTTCGCCACCACCGACGCGCACAAGCGTCAGATTCCCGGCCGGCTGGTGGGCCGCTCGCTGGATGCGGAAGGCCGCCCCGCCCTGCGCCTGGCCCTGCAGACCCGCGAGCAACACATCCGCCGCGACAAAGCCACCAGCAACATCTGCACCGCCCAGGTGCTGCTGGCGGTGATGGCCGGCTTCTATGCGGTGCATCACGGCCCCGGCGGGCTCACGGCGATCGCCCGGCAGGTGCTGCGCCAGCGGGCCGCCTTAGCGGCGGGCCTTGAAGCCCTCGGGCTGGCAGTGAAGCCCGGAACCGCCTTCGACACACTCAGCCTCACCCTGCCCGGGGCCGACGAACTGCTGGAGCGGGCGGAGGCCGCCGGCTTCAACCTGCGGCCACTCACTGCGGCTGGAGCGGCGGCAGGCTCACCCACTGGCTCACCGGCTGACTCAGCGGCAGGCTCAGCGGGCGCGGCGCTGATCGGGGTGGGGATCAGCCTCGATGAGCGCACCGACACCGCCGAGCTCGATCGCCTGCTCGCCCTGTTCGCCGCAGCAGCCGTCACAGATGGCGCAGATGGCCTGGATGGCATGGCAGACAACGCTGCCCCCCGGCCCAGCGCCGCCGCCCTGCTCGCCGCCCTGCCCGACGACGCGGCGCTGCTGGCGGGGGTGCCCCTGCGCCAGCAGCCCTGGTTGCAGCAGGAGGTGTTCAGGCGGCACCACAGCGAATCGGAATTGCTGCGCTACATCCAGCGCCTGGTGGCGAAGGATCTCTCGCTGGTGCACGGCATGATCCCGCTGGGCAGCTGCACGATGAAGCTCAATGCCGCCGCTGAACTGGCGCCGGTGAGCTGGCCCGCCTTCGCCGAGCTGCATCCTTTCGCTCCCGCCGCCCAGCAGGCCGGCTACCGGCAGCTGGTGGCTGATCTGGAGGCCTGGCTGGCGGTGATCACCGGCTTTGCCGGGGTGTCGCTGCAACCCAACGCAGGCTCGCAGGGGGAATACGCAGGGCTGCTGGTGATCCGCGCCTGGCACCACAGCCGCGGCGAGGCTCACCGCAAGGTCTGCCTGATTCCCACCAGCGCCCACGGCACCAACCCGGCCAGCGCTGTGATGGCCGGGTTGCAGGTTGTGCCGGTGGCCTGCGATGCCAACGGCAACATCGATCTGGAGGATCTGGAGGCGAAAGCGGAGCGCCACGCCGCTGCGCTCGCGGCGGTGATGGTGACGTACCCCTCCACCCATGGGGTGTTCGAAACCGGCATCCGCCGGCTCTGCGAGGTGATCCACCGCCACGGCGGCCAGGTGTACCTCGATGGCGCCAACCTCAACGCCCAGGTGGGCCTGGCCAAACCCGGCCACTACGGCGCGGACGTGTGCCACCTGAACCTGCACAAGACCTTCTGCATTCCCCATGGCGGCGGCGGCCCGGGGGTGGGGCCGATCGCTGTGGCCAGCCATCTGGTGCCGTTCCTGCCGGGCCATCCGCTGGCGGCGGTGGGCGGCGAGGCGGCGATCGGGCCGGTGTCTGCCGCGCCCTGGGGCAGCGCCGGCATCCTGCCGATCAGCTGGATGTACATCCGCATGATGGGCGGCGCCGGCCTGCGCCAGGCGAGCGCGGTGGCACTGCTGGCCGCCAACGTGATCGCCGAGCGGCTTGAGCCCCACTACCC
>CALFOF010000218.1 GCA_937919075.1 uncultured Cyanobium sp.
CCGGCACCTGCGGCGGCGGTGCTGCCCCTGGTGCGTGGGGCCCTGAGCCGGGCCGCCGAGCGTGCGGGCTGTGCGCGCCGCTGGCTGCTGGATCTGCGGGCCACCGCCACCGCCCTGGCGGTGGCCAACGACCAACGCCTCTGCGATTGGGCCGGGCGGGGTGTGGCCACCCCCGACCACGTGATCCGCACCAAGGCCCAACCGTTGGTGCTGCCGCCGGCGCCGCCTGCGGAAGGGCCCGAGGCCGGTCCGGGGCTGCAGGCCTGGGCGGCGCAGCTGGAGGGGGCGATGCGGGGCTATGTGGAGGGCTATCAGGCCTATGTGCAGCGCCAGAACAGCCGCGTGGGCGGCCACAAGACGCCGCTGGATCCCCTGCCGCGCGTGATCGCCATTCCCGGCCTGGGGCTGGTGGGGGTGGGCGCCAGCGCGGCGGCCGCCGCCGTCACCGCTGACATCGCCGAGGCCTGGGCCCAGACCCTGCTGGCCGCCGAGGCGCTGGGCCGCTTCCAGCCGGCCGGGGAAGACGACACCTTCGACATGGAGTATTGGAGCCTGGAGCAGGCCAAGCTCGGCAAGGGCAAGGAGCTGCCCCTGGCCCGGCAGGTGGTGCTGATCACCGGTGGAGCGGGCGGCATCGGCGCAGCGATCGCCCGGGCCTTCGCCGCCGCCGGCGCTGAGGTGGCGGTGCTCGATCGCGATGCCGCTGGGGCCGCCGCCGTGGCCGCCAGCTGCGGCAAGCGGGCGCTGGCGCTGACCGCCGATGTCACCGCACCGGCGCAGGTGCGCGCGGCCATCGATCAACTGGTGACCCGCTTCGGTGGCCTCGATCTCGTGGTGTCCAATGCCGGCGCCGCCTGGAGCGGCCCGATCGCCACCCTTAATGACGCCGATCTGCGCGCCAGCTTCGAGCTCAACCTCTTCGCCCACCAGCACGTGGCCCAGGCCGCTGTCGCCGTGTTCCGCGCCCAGGACGGCGCTGGCCTCACCACTCCTGCCGCCCCTGGCGACCCTGCCACTCCAGCGGCCACTGCCGCGCCGCTGGGCGGGCAACTTCTGTTCAACGTTTCCAAGCAGGCCCTCAATCCCGGCCCGAACTTCGGTGCCTACGGCATTGCCAAGGCGGCCCTGCTGGCGCTGATGCGGCAATACGCGCTCGAGGGCGGCGCTGAGCGCATCCGTGCCAATGCCATCAACGCCGATCGCATCCGCTCCGGCCTGCTCGACGACACCATGATCCGCGCCCGCTCCGTCGCCCGCGGCGTCAGCGAGGCCGCCTACATGGGCGGCAACCTGCTGGGTCAGGAAGTGAGCGCCGCCGATGTGGCCGGCGCCTTCGTGGCTCTGGCCCGCCTGGAGCGCACCACCGGCGCCGTACTCACCGTCGATGGCGGCAACGTGGCGGCCATGGTGCGCTGAACGCGGGCCTGAGGCGCGCCCCACGTGTCAGCTGGCCTTCGCCTGCCGCGCCAGCAACAGCCCCAGAGCAATCCACAGCAGCACCAGCACCAGGCAAAGGGCGGTCCAGGCCGGTAACCCCCAGCCCACCACCACCAGCGGGGCGACCACGGTGATCACGCCGCCGGCCAGCAGGGGCTGCAGCAGCAACTGCTTGATCGAAAAGGCCGTCACTGCTTCGCTGCGGTCGTCGGGGTCGGCCATGCGCAGCAGCAGCAGACCGCTGGCGGCCACGCCGGTGGCCTGGCCGAATTCCAGAATCGCGCGTTCAAACCAGTCGGCCGGCAGGACCCGCGGCGCCAGCAGCAGCACCACCGCCAGGTTCCACAGCAGGCCCGCCAACGCCAGCACTGTCAGCGGCAGCCAGTCGGCGGCCAGCAGCCGCAGGTCGAGGCAGGCCGTGGCCGCTGTGATCAGCAGATCCGCCGCCAGCGTACCGGTCTGGCTCTGGATCGGCGTGGACACCCAGCGCTCCTGGCCGCTTTTCTCCAGGGCCAGCCGCACCAGCAGCGATCCCAACAGCGCCAGCGGGAACACCGGCAACGCGTCGATCACCATGGCGAACATCCCTCCGCTGCGATCGGCGCCCCAGCGCAGCGCTGCCAGCAGGCCGCACCCGATCACCACCGCGATGCCGGCCAGGGCCATGTTCACCGCCCAGTCGGCTCCTTGCCGCCACCGGGCCGGCAGCTCCAAGGTGCCTTCTTCCAGGGGTTGGTCGGCGGGGATCGCCTCCAGCGGTGGGGTCTGCTCCACCACGATCTCCATCGCCTGCTGCAACGGAATTCCCGCGCCGAAGCTGAGCCAGGACCTTGCCCGCGCCAGCACCACCACCAGGCCGCCCACCACGGTGGAGGCCAGCAGCCCCACGGTGGCCATCGCCAGCCCCAGGGCCTGGCCGCCTTCCAGCCCCAGCCGTTCGTAGGTGGGGCCCATCGCCGCTGCCGAGCCATGCCCTCCCTCGTAGGCCACCTCGATCAGCAGCGCCATCACCGGACTCGTGCCCAGCAGCGGCTGCAGCACCAGCAGCACCGCCAGCCCGCCCACCAGGAACTGGCCGAAGGCGAGCGTGAGGGCCAGCAGCACCTGCCCGGAGAGCGGCCGCCACAGCCCGCCCAGCTGCGGCAACGGCTTGCCCAGCAGCAGGCTGGCGAACACCAGCGTCAGCAGCGGCAGCGGCAGCTGGTTCCAGAGGTCGATCACCGGCTGCGGCACCAGCGGCAGCAGCCCTGCCGGGGCCACCAGCAGCCCGAGGCCGCCAGCCAGCAGTGCCTCCGGCAGGCCCCAGCGTTTCATGCCCAGCCGGGTGCCGATCAGGCGCCCCAGCAGCAGCAGCGCGATCAGCACCACCAGCGCCAACAGCGGCCAGTGCCAGCCCTGCAGCAGCGATTCCGCAGCGTCCGGAAGCCTCACAGGCCGAACTGCCGGCGGAAGAAGGCCTCGGTGGCCTCAAGCACCTCAATGCGCACCTCCGGGCGACGAAAGCCGTGGCCCTCACCGGCGAAGCGGTGCACCTCCACCGCCAGGCCGTTGGCCGCCAGGGCCGCGGCCATGGCGTCGGTCTGCTCCGGGGGCACCACCTCGTCGTCGAGGCCCTGGAAAAAGATCACTGGGCAGCGCATCCGGCCGGCATGGTGCAGCGGCGAGCGCTGCGCGTAGAGCGCCTGCGCCGCCGGCCAGGGGCCCACCAGCCCTTCGAGGTAGCCAGCCTCGAAGCGATGGGTGCTGCCCGCCAGCGCCGCCAGATCGGCCACGCCGTAGCGGCAGGCCCCGGCGCGGAATACGTCCGTGAAGCAGAGCGCCGCCAGGGTGGTGAAGCCACCGGCGCTGCCGCCCTCAATCGCCAGGCGCTCCGGACTCGCCGCACCTGTGGCCACCAGCGCGGTGGCCGCGGCGGCGCAGTCGCTCACGTCCACCACACCCCATTGGCCGGCGAGCCGGTCGCGGTAGGCCCTGCCGAAGCCTGTGGACCCGCCGTAGTTCACGTCCACCACGCCCCAGCCGCGGCTGGTCCAGAACTGAACCGCCAGATTCAGGCCCGTGCTGGCCATGGCGGTGGGCCCGCTGTGACTCTTCACAAGCAGGGGGGCCAACGGGTGGGCGCCGCCGATCGGCGGGTAATACCAAGCGTGGGTGGGCAGGCCGCCGTGCCCTTCGAACCAGAGGGCCTGCGGCGTGCTGATCGCTGCCGCCGGCAGAGGTGCGGCCCTCGCCGGGGCTCCTGCTGCTCCGCTGCCGCCCGCCGGAGCTCCTGCTTCGCCATCGCCGCCCGCCGGGGTGTGGCTCCAGCCGCCATCGCGCAGATCGACATCCAGCAGGCCCATCGGGGTGGTGGCGTTTGCAGCCACGGCCACCACCCGGCTGTCGCCGGCACACAGGCCATCCAGTGCATCGAAGGGTTGGGCGAGCGGCTGCCAGCGGCCTTCGGCGTCGCCGGGTTTGGGCAGGGCGATGGTGCCGAGCTGCCAGCGGCCGGCCAGGCAGGCAGCCGCCACCAGTTGCTGGCCATCCCAGCCAGTGGTGCGCCGCCCGTACACCCAGGCCGGCAGAGCGAATTCCGCCTCCATCGGCACCAGCGGCTGCCAGTTCAAGGCGCTGGGGGCGCCCGGGGCCTCCAGCGTTAGGGGCAGCGGCCCGGCCCCCACCAAGGGTTCCACCGCCGCCGCGGCCGCCGGCAGCTGCTCGGCCGCCGCGAGGCGCTCCAGGTTCCACCAGCCGCTGCGGTCCGTGGCCACCATCAGGTCGCCAGTCGGCAGCCAGAGCGGTTGCACCACCGACACCTTGGCGGCGGCCGGCCCGGTGGCCGCGCCCCCGGCCAGCGGCCGGCAGTCGCGCAGCACCCCGCTGGCCTCAAAGCGGCCCAGCCATAGCTGGCTGCGTTCCCAGGGCATGAACGGTTGCTGCCATTCCACCCAGGCCAGGTGGCTGCCGTGGTGGCTGAGCACGGCGCTGCCGCAGAAATCGGCGGGCTGGTGCACGAGCGCGGGCTCCCCGCCCGCCAGCGGCACGGCCACCAGTTGATCGATGCCATCGCGTTCCATCACGCCGATCCAGCGCTGGCGCGGGCCGTCGATCAGGCCGTCGGCGAAGGCCCGGGCCGCTGGCGCGGTGAGCCGCCGCGGCTCCGGCAACGGTGGCTGCAGCGGTGGCTCCGGCAGCGGCGGCCACTCCAGCGCCCACAGGCAGCGGTCGCCATCGTTGACGAACACCACCGTGGTGTTGCCGCCAACGCTTCCCACCGCAAACACGCCGCCGCCATAGGTGTGCACCCGGCTGCGCAGGTTCCAGGGGGCTGGGGTGAGCTCCTGGCTGGGTCCGCCGGGCCGCGGGCGCCACAGCAGCGTGATGCGGCCCTGTTCAAGGGGCCGTTGCTCCAGCCAAAACAGCTCCTGGCCATGCAGCAGCGGCTCTTTGAGCGTGGGCGCGGCCTCCACCGCTACCCGGGCCGGCAACGCTGCGGGCTCGGCTTGGCTCCAGTTCCCTCCCACGCGCATCTTCTAGAATCCATCAATCGTTTCAGGTGACGCCTTGGCCAGCAGCTTCGCCAAAATGGCCCGCCAAGCGGAGCTCACCAGCCGTGGAGTTCACGTCCCCAAAGAGGTGGTGGATCACCCCCCGCTCACCATCCACACTCTCGGCGATGCCGCGCTGCGTCAGCCGGCCAAACGCATCAGCAAGGTGGATGAAGCGGTGCGGGATCTCGCCCGCGACATGCTCCGCAGCATGTACGCCGCCCATGGCATCGGTCTGGCCGCTCCTCAGGTGGGCGTGCACAAGCAGCTTGTTGTGATCGATCTGGATCCCGAGAACCCTGCCACCCCGCCGCAGGTGTTCATCAATCCTGAGGTTGTCGCCACCAGCGGCTCGCTAACCACCTACGAAGAAGGTTGCCTGAGCATTCCCGGCGTGTATCTCCAGGTGGTTCGCCCCACCACCGCCGACATCAGCTTCCGCGACGAACACGGCCGGCCGCGCCGGATCAAGGCCGATGGCCTGCTGGCCCGTTGCCTGCTCCATGAGATGGACCATCTCCATGGCGTGCTGTTCGTGGATCGCGTCACCGACGAACTGAGCCTCAACGACGGGCTCAAGGAGCATGGGTTCGAGCGCACCGCCGTCCACACCCTGCGCTGACGCCCGATGCCGATGAAACCGTTTGCCGGGGTGTTCCTGGCGCTGGCCTGCCTGCTGGGTATCGCGGCCACTGGCTCTGTATTTGAGCTTTCTTACGGCGATCCCGATCTCGGGGTCACCGCCACCCGGCTGATCCTGGCGGCGTGCCTGCCGGGCACGGTCATCAGCCTGCTGGTTGCAATTCGTCTCAACAAGCCGGCCTAAGGGGGGCTGGCACGCTCGGGCTTCACTTCTACCATCGGCACCTCCCTGCCGCTGGGCTTTCTTCGATGCGACATCTCCAGCCGAACCGCGCCCTGCCGTTCCTTTCTGCGTTCGGCGTTCTGGCGATGGGCGGTTCCCTTGTTCCTCCTCACGCGCAGGCGGCTCTGTTCGGCGCCCGCGAGGTGGCCCAGGAGCGTTTTGTGCTGGTGGCCGCACCGATCGGCGACGGCACCCGCGCCCAACTCAACATTTATGAGCAGATCACCGACCGCCGCCCCTGCTTCGCCGTGTCCGGTGCCAATCCGGCCCGCGTCGACCCTTTGTTGGGCACCTTTGATTTCACCGGCATCTGCACCCGTTACATCGATGCCAACGGCTATTCCCTGCGGGTCGGTGAAACCGATTTAGGCACTGTGTATCGGATCAGTGTCGTGCGCAGCGGCAACGACAACATCCTGCTGGCCACTCCGCATCGCGGCAAAACAGGCCCAGAGATGATCCTCGCCCGCACCAACGGCCAGGGTGCAGGCTTCCTTCAGTTCACCCCCAAACCGGGGTGGAGGCTGATGCGCCGTCAGTTCGGCACTCGCGCCCTCGGCCATCTGTACATCTATCGCGCCGAGTGGCCTGGCGCATCCACCGCAGCTCCTGCCGCAGCTCCTGCCGGAGTTCCTGCTCCCGGCAGCACGTCTCCCGCTGCCGATGTCCCCGGCAGCGATGCTCCTCAGAGCACGACCGCTCCCGGTACAAGAACACCTCCCACCACGGCGCCCGCAGCCAAACCCCCGGCTACCCCAGCACCAGCAGGTGCTGCAGCGCCTAACGGTTCAGCGCCCGCTGCCACTGCTGCTCCGACGGCTGGTCCTGCTTTGGTTCCGCCGACATCGACAACAACGCCGCGCCCTTGATGAGGGCCGGCCAGAGGCAGTTGCTACATTGAGCAATCTCCAGCCCCACTGCGTGGTTCATGACCCAGGTCACCGTCGGCGAAAATGAAGGCATTGAATCGGCGCTGCGCCGGTTCAAGCGTCAGGTGTCCAAGGCAGGGATCTTTGCCGACCTCAAGCGCCTGCGTCACCACGAAACCCCCACCGAGAAGTACAAGCGAAAGGCCCAGCAGCGCCGCCGCCGCCGCTGATTCAGTCGGCTGCGCGGAACCCTCCCCGCCGCCGCATCGCCGTAACGCACTGACCAAACCCCGTTGAACGCAGGTTCAGCGGGGTCTTTGTGCGATCAACAAGCCAGGCCGCTTGCTTGACTAGATGGTCGTCAGGCCCCATGCAGCACACGCCCGGGCCCACAGATCAGCCAGTTGGCCACAGTTCAGCCGGTTGGCCCATCGATCAGCTGGTTGGCCCCCGGATCGGCTGGATGGCCCCATTCAGCAGCTGGTCGGCGTCGCCCTGCAGCTGATCAAAGGAGCGATAGGTGAGGGCTTCGGCCAGATGGGAGGTCAGCACGTCAGTGCTGCCTTCGAGATCGGCGATCGTGCGGGCCACACGCACCAGCCGTTCGGCTGAACGGGCGGAGAGCCGCCGTTGCCGGATGGCGCCGCGCCAGCGCTCCAGCGCCGCCGCTGACAACGCCAGATGCTGCCGCAGGGCTTCACCGGTCAAGGCGCTGTTTGGTTTGCCTGCGGGATTGCGTCGCACCATCCGCTCGCGGGCCTGCCGCACCCGCTCCGCCACTTCCTTGCTGCTGGGCGGACCGCTGCTGCCGCCCCCCCCGGCGCTGGCCGAGGGCAGCCCCACCAGCTCATCCGCCTCCAGGCGCCGCATCACCACCTGAAGATCGATGCGATCAAGCAGCGGCCCCGACAGGCGCGACCAGTAGCGCTGGCGCACCCCTTCCGGGCACTGACAGCTGCGCAGCGGATCGCCGAACCAGCCGCACGGACAGGGATTGGTGGCCGCCACCAGCGCCACCCGGCAGGGGAAGCGGGTGCGCTGGCGTTGGCGGCTGATCCATACCTCTCCCTCCTCCAGTGGCTCCCGCAGCTGATCGAGTACCGCGCGCTGGAACTCAGCCAGTTCGTCGAGAAACAGCACGCCGTGGTGGGCCAGCGAAAGTTCGCCCGGCCGCGGCAGCGCCCCCCCTCCCACCAGGGCCGTGGCGGTACAGCTGTGGTGGGGCGCCCGGAAGGGCCGCTGGCGGATCAGGCCCGCATCGCCGTTCAGCAGGCCCGCCACGGATACCACCTGGGTGAGCTCAAGTGCTTCCTCCGGCGGCAGCGGCGGCAGCAGGCCCGCCAGGCGGCGGGCCAGCATCGTCTTGCCGCTGCCCGGGGGGCCCACCAGCAGCAGGTGATGGTGCCCCGCTGCCGCGATCTCCAGCGCCCGACGGCCGTGGTGCTGCCCACGCACATCGGCCAGATCCGCCGCCGCCCCCTCGCCTGCGGCTGGTGGCCTGCTGGCAGCTGGCCGGCAGGGGGTGGCCAGGGCTGGATCCACCAACAGCTGGCCCACCTGCTGCAGCGTTTCGGCTGGCCACACCGTGAGCCCCTTCACCAGGAAGGCCTCGGCGCCGTTGGCGGCCGGCACCACCAGCGCACGGGCGCCGGCCTGCCT
>CALFOF010000219.1 GCA_937919075.1 uncultured Cyanobium sp.
ACTGATCAGCCCGAAGGCATCAGAGAGGATCCGCTGGGCGGTGGACTTTTTGCCATGCTTCATCAGCCGGGCCACAACCATGGTTGCCAGCCTGCTGTTGAACTGGGGATCGGGGAGAACCGGGCGCTTCTCGGCAGCGTTGCGGCGTGACATAAACCTGAGGAGAGGGAAGCGGGGAAGGGAAAGGAAGAGGCCGGACTCAGGCCTTGGGAGCCTTGGCGCCGTACTTGGAGCGGCTCTGACGGCGATCCTTCACACCGGAGGTGTCGAGGGTGCCGCGGATGATGTGGTAGCGGACCCCTGGCAGATCCTTGACGCGGCCGCCGCGGATCAGCACCACGGAGTGCTCCTGCAGGTTGTGGCCGATGCCGGGGATGTAGGCGGTGACCTCAAAGCCGGAGGTGAGCCGCACGCGGGCCACCTTGCGAAGCGC
This sequence comes from uncultured Cyanobium sp., assembly GCA_937919075.1. GTDB lineage: Bacteria > Cyanobacteriota > Cyanobacteriia > PCC-6307 > Cyanobiaceae > MW101C3. Next base: position 434 of record CALFOF010000219.1, read on the forward strand.
CGAGTTGGGCTTCTTCGGCGTGGAGGTGTACACGCGGGTGCACACACCACGGCGCTCGGGGCAGGCCCGCAGCGCAGGGGATTTGGTCTTGCGGGTGAGGCGTTGCCGCTCGGAGCGGATCAGCTGCTGGATCGTGGGCATTGAGGGCCGGAGAGATGGGTCGGACGTCCGACCGTTTTCCACAATCCGCCACCTTACTTTGTCGTGGCACCCCGACGCCCCGGGCGGCTGAAGGCGGCACCGCAGGGGCAGCACGCCACCCCCTCGCCCGGGCGGATCAGGAACCCTCCACCACTGAGATCGCCGCGGTAATCGAGGCTGAGGCCGGCCAGCTGACCGATCTGGTCGGCCGGCGCATGCAGGGTGAGGCCATCGGCGCGCGCCACCGGTGTGCCAGCCAGGTGCCCCGGGCGCAGGCGGATCACCCACTGCTCGCAGGTGCCCTCCACCAGATCAAGGTGCATCAGCCCCGGAGTGCCGGCCACCGCGGCCTGGCGACCCAGTTCGGCGGCGGCTGCCGCCGTCAGCTGCACGGTGAGGCCTCGGGGCATGGGAACGACGAACAACGTCTGCGGCGTGGCTTTCACTCTGACAGCGACCGACGCGGACGAACGCTTCCCGGCCAGGGGAAGCCTCAGGGGGAGCTGGCTGTGGTGGCCTCGGAGGCGTCAGACGCGCGGGAGTGGTTGCGCGGCACCAGGCCCAGGCCGTTGTGGATGCGGGCGGCCACCCCTCGGCCCTGCACCGACAGCGTGCCGGAGAGCATCAGGCCGGTAGAGCTGCCGCCATCGAGGTTGAGCGCATCGCGCAGCCCCAGTTGCTGCAGAAGCAGGGCCGTTTCCCGCAGGGTGGGCCCCGCATGCTCGACCCCCTGAAGGGTGAGGAGCCAGATCTGGGCGCCATTGCTGGCGATCACCGTGCGGGGTGCCCCCTGCTGCAGGAAAGCGGCGCTGAAGCCTTCGGCGCTGCCATTGAGCACGGTTCGCCCGTTCAGCAACAGCAGCGGACCACCACCGAGCACCGAGCGGCTCTGGCCGAGGGGATGGGTGGGCTGGCTGATCAGGCTCAGCCTGCTGCCTACCACCCATGGCGGCACAACGCCGCCGCGCCCCACCAGCAGCACGTCCTCGGGGCCAAGAGCGATGCCTTGTTCCAGCTGGGCAGTGCTGAACTGCTGCCGCACCACGTTGCCGTTGAGCAGCAGGGCCGATTCCCCACCGCTGATCGCCCGATAGCTCCGTCCCCATTCAGCGGTATAGCGCGCCAGGCCTCGCTGCACGTAGCCACTGTTGAGCGCCGTCACCGGTAGACGCCGGCCGCTGTCATCGCTCACCCATTCGGTGAGGCTCAGCCAGCCGAACTGCGGCACGGCGCCGTCCTGCCAGCCCACAGCCCCTCGGTTGAGGATGGGCCCGGACAGCCAACGTCCGTCGTCTTTGAGGGCCCCCAGGGGCAGGCGCCGCACCCGGTTGAAGAAGCCGCCGTTGATGGCGACCAGGGCCTGCTCCTGCCCCGCCAGCTGTGGAAGCGAGGTCAGGCCCTCCATCCCCTCGGTGCGGGTGAGCAGGCGCAACTCCACCGGACTGCGGCGGGGATCGAGGCGCACACTGCTCACCAACATGCGCCGGTTGCCCAGGGCGCGCACCTGCCGCTCCACGGTGATGCCCTTGTTGAGCAGGGCCTGCAGCTGGGCGGTGCTTGGCGCGATGGCGCGCACCGGCCCCTGGGGAGTACCGGCCAGATCGAGCACCACGCGAGCCGGCCCGCCCAGGGTGAGCACGGCGCCGGGCCCGCTGGCCGGCAAGGCGATCGTCAACCCGTTGCCGCCGGGGCGGGCCTGCAGCCCGAGGGATTGCAGCTGGGCCAGCTGGGCCGGGGTGCTGCGCAGCGCGATCTGCAGCGCGCCACTGTCTCGCCGTACGAATGCCGGACCGCTGAGATCGAGCACCACGCGCCGCACGCCCGAGCTGGCGACCGCCCCCGGCGAAGACACCCGGATCTGCTCCAGCGAGGCCGCCGGCAGCTCCAGCCTCAGGGTGCCTCGATCCTGTCGCTGCCAGCTCACACCGGCATCCAGCAACATCCGGCTCGCGTCCACAGCCACCTCGTCGTCGAGGCTGCGCTGAGCCCCGACTGGCACCAGCAGCGTGCGGCCGAACCATTCGAGTTCCAGGCCTCCCTGCGGGGACGAGCGGCTGGTGAAGCCCAGCTGGCCCTCCAGCACTTCAAGGGGCAGCCACAGCTGCAGGTCACCCCGGCCGGTGGAGCCCCGCTGCTCCCAACGGGCCGTCTGTTGGCGGCCATTGATCTCCAGCCGCCCGCCGGCGTTCGCATCTGCAGCTGATCCGACGAAGCGCTGCGGCAGGCGCTGAGGCTCAAGGGCTGGGGGGGGCGGAACGGGCGGCGGCCAGCGGTTCTGTGCCCCGGCGCCCGGCGCGACGAGCAGCGATCCGGCGCATAGGGTGCCGCCGAACAGCGCTCCACCCAGCAGCAGCACCCGCCACCGACCACCGCTCAGCTGGGTGGCGCCAGGGCCGGCAACGGTTTTCCGCCTGGCCCGACGGGGGAAATGCGGCAATGGCGAAGGCCTCGGCATCAGGCCAGCTTCCGTTGGAGGTGAACGCTAACCCCGTGGCCCTGTCTCTAGAGTCCACTTTCTTCAAGGAGCGGTCAATCCCGCAGTTCGGGTTTGCCGCCGGTCACCGCAGGTTTCTCCTGGGTTATGCCTCACTTCTCCCGTCCCGTCTGGCCCCATTGCGACAGTCCGGCGCCTGAGGCCGTGGCGGGCGAGCGCGATGCCTGCGGCGTTGGCTTCCTGGCCCAGCTCAGCGGCGAGCCGAGCCACGGTTTGCTCGCCCAGGCCCTGCATGGTCTGCACTGCATGGAGCACCGTGGAGGCTGCGGTGGCGACGGCGATTCCGGCGATGGCGCCGGCATCCTCTGCGGCATCCCGTGGCCCTACCTAGAAGCGGTCTGGCCCGCCGCCCGCAGCGAACAGAGCCGGCCCCGTGGTCTGGCGATGTTGTTCCTGCCCGCGGATGCGGAACGCCGGGCCGTGGCCCGCGCCCTCTGTGAGCAGGCGGCTGCCGGCCTGGGCCTGCGCAGCATCGGCTGGCGTGAGGTGCCGGTGGCGCCCGAGGTGCTGGGCCCATTGGCCCGCCAGACCGCCCCCACGATTGAGCAATGGCTCGTGGAAGGCGAGGTGGCCGGCGATGCGCTCGAAGCCTTGCTGTTCCGCTGCCGCCGCCGCGTCGGGGATCTGGTGCGGGAAGCCTGGGGCCCTGGCCCCAGCGACCTCTACTTCGCGTCGTTCAGCAGCCGCACCGTCGTCTACAAGGGCATGGTGCGCTCCGAGGTACTGCCGGCGTTCTACGCCGACCTGCGCGATCCACGCTTCGCGGTGAGCTTCGCCGTGTACCACCGCCGCTTCAGCACCAACACGCTGCCCCGCTGGCCGCTGGCGCAGCCGATGCGCCTGCTGGGGCACAACGGCGAGATCAACACCCTGTTGGGCAACATCAACTGGGCCCATGCCGCCCAGTCGCACCTTGATGCGATCTGGGGCGACGCCGCCAACGATCTCAAGCCGGTGGTCAACGCCGCCTTCAGCGATTCCGCCAACCTCGACGCCATGCTCGAGCTGATGGTGCGCAGCGGCCGGCCGATCACCGACAGCCTGCTCACCCTTGTGCCTGAGGCGTTCCGGCAGCAACCGGAGCTGGAATCACGGCCGGCGATCCAGGCCTTCTACGACTACTCCGCCTGTGTGCAGGAACCCTGGGACGGCCCGGCCCTGCTGGTGTTCAGCGATGGCCGCAGCGTGGGAGCCACGCTCGATCGCAACGGTCTGCGCCCCGCCCGCTACTGCATCACCAGCGACGGCCTGGTGGCGATGGGATCGGAAACCGGCGTGCTGGAGATCGACGAAAGCCGCATCATCGAAAAGGGTCGCCTCGGCCCCGGCCAGATGCTCGCCGTCGATCTCGAGCAGGGGCGCTTGCTGCGCAACTGGCAGGTGAAGGAGGAAGTGGCGGCTCGCCATCCCTACGGCGCCTGGCTGCTGGAGCACCGCCGCTCACTCGACAGCCGCCCCTGGTTCACCGAGACCAGCCTGGGGGGCCTCGACCTCCTTCAGCACCAGACGGCCTTCGGCTTCACCGCCGAAGATTTCGACCTGGTGATCGAAGACATGGCCGGCCAGGGCAAGGAGCCCACGTACTGCATGGGTGATGACATCCCCCTGGCCGTGCTGTCCTCCAAGCCCCATCTGCTTTTCGACTACTTCAAGCAACGTTTCGCCCAGGTCACCAACCCGCCGATTGATCCCCTGCGGGAAGAGCTGGTGATGAGCCTGGAGATGCACCTCGGCCGCAGGGGATCACCCCTGCGGCCTGAGCCCGGCTCGGCCTCGGTGCTGCTCCTGCAGTCGCCGCTGCTCAACGACGCGGAGCTCAAGGCGCTGCCGGAGCAGGGTCTGGCCACCGTCACCCTCTCCACCCTGTTGCCAGTGGAAGCGGGGCCAGCCGGCCTCGGCGACGCGGTGCAGAGGCTCTGCCAGGAGGCGGAGCAGGCGGTGCGCAACCAGGCCGAAATCCTGGTGCTCTCCGACCGCTGCGGGGCTGGCATTTCGCCCACCACCACCTACATGCCGCCGCTGCTGGCCGTGGGCGCGGTGCACCACCACCTGCTGGGCCTGGGCCTGCGGCTGCATTGCTCCCTGGTGGTGGACACCGCCCAGTGCTGGAGCACCCACCACCTGGCCTGCCTGATCGGTTTCGGTGCCAGTGCGGTGTGCCCCTGGCTCACCTGGGAAACCACACGCCACTGGCTGCAGCTGCCCAAGACCATCTCCCTGATCGAACGGGGTCGGTTGCCGGCCATCGATGCCGCCGCGGCCCAGGCGAATGTGCGCCAGGCGCTGGAGGCCGGTCTTCGCAAGATCCTCTCCAAGATCGGCATTTCGATGCTGGCCAGCTATCACGGGGCCCAGATCTTCGAAGCGATCGGCATCGGCGCCGACCTGATCGAGCTGGCGTTCCGTGGCACCACCAGCCGGGTGGCGGGCCTCACCCTGGTGGATCTCGCCAGCGAAACCCTCACCTTCCACGCTAAGGCTTTCCCCGAACTTCACCGCACCAAGCTGGAGTTCATGGGCTTCGTTCAATACCGAACGGGCGGCGAATTCCACCTCAACAGCCCGGAGATGGCCAAGGCCCTCCACGCCGCCGTGGCGGCGGGCCCCGGCTACGACCACTTTTCCACTTACCGCACCCTGCTGGAGAACCGTCCGGTCACCGCCCTGCGTGACCTGCTTGAGCTCACCCCCGCCCCCCAGCCCCTGCCGCTCGATCAGGTGGAGAGCGCTGAAAGCATCTGCTCCCGCTTCTGCACCGGTGGCATGAGTCTTGGGGCGCTTTCGCGTGAGGCCCACGAAGTGCTGGCGGTGGCGATGAACCGCATCGGTGGCAAGAGCAACAGCGGCGAAGGAGGCGAGGATCCAGCCCGCTACCACCCGCTCCACGACGTCGACGCCGGCGGCCATTCCCCCACCCTGCCCACCATCGGTGGCCTGCGCAACGGCGACACCGCCTGCTCCGCGATCAAGCAGATCGCCTCCGGCCGCTTTGGTGTCACGCCGGAGTATCTGCGCAGCGGCACCCAGCTGGAGATCAAGGTGGCCCAGGGAGCCAAGCCCGGAGAGGGCGGCCAGCTGCCCGGCCCGAAGGTGGATACCTACATCGCCTGGCTGCGCAACAGCAAACCTGGCGTCGCGCTGATCTCACCGCCGCCGCACCACGACATCTATTCCATTGAGGATCTGGCCCAGCTGATCCACGATCTGCACCAGGTTCATCCGGCCGCCAAGGTGTCGGTGAAGCTCGTGTCTGAAATCGGCATCGGCACGATCGCCGCTGGTGTGGCCAAGGCCAATGCCGACGTGATCCAGATTTCCGGCCACGACGGGGGCACCGGTGCCTCCCCGCTCAGCTCGATCAAGCACGCCGGCAGCCCCTGGGAGCTGGGTCTTTCGGAGGTGCACCGCAGCCTGCTGGCCAACGGGCTGCGCGACCGGGTGCTGCTGCGCGCCGACGGCGGCCTCAAGACCGGCTGGGACGTGGTGATGGCCGCCCTGCTCGGCGCGGAGGAATACGGCTTCGGCTCGGTAGCCATGATTGCCGAGGGCTGCATCATGGCCCGCGTCTGCCACACCAACAATTGCCCCGTGGGTGTGGCCAGCCAGAAGGAGGCACTGCGCAAGCGTTTCACCGGCATTCCCGAACACGTGGTGAATTTCTTCGCCTACGTGGCCGAGGAAGTGCGCCAGTTGCTCAGCGTGCTGGGCGTGGCGCGGTTGGATGATCTGATCGGTCGCAACGACCTGCTCCAGCCCCGCACGGTGCAGTTGGTCAAGACCAGCTCGGTGGATCTCTCCTGCCTGCTGGACACGGTTCCCCACGCCGGCGACCGTTCCTGGCTGCGGCACGATGCGGCCGCCCACGGCAATGGCCCCATCCTCGAAGACAGCCTGTTGCAGGATGCCGAGGTGCTGGCAGCGATCGAAGGCCATGGCCAGATCCAGCGCCAGCTGCGGATCGTCACCACCGACCGCAGTGTGGGGGCGCGGGTCGCGGGCGAAATCGCCGCCCTTCACGGCAACAAGGGCTTCAACGGTCTGCTCGATCTCCACTTTGAGGGCGGGGCCGGCCAGAGCTTTGGCGCCTTCCTGTTGCGCGGCATGCAGCTCACCCTGGTGGGCGATGCCAACGACTACGTCGGCAAGGGCATCAATGGCGGACGTCTTGTGGTGGTGCCTCCAGCAGGCGGGGCCGATCCCGGGGGCCAGGTGATCCTGGGCAACACCTGCCTCTACGGCGCCACCGGCGGCGAGTTGTTTGCCCTGGGCCGGGCGGGTGAACGCTTCGCCGTGCGCAACAGCGGCGCCGTTGCCGTGGTGGAAGGAAGTGGCGATCACGCTTGCGAATACATGACCGGTGGCGTGGTGGTGATTCTCGGCAGCACCGGCCGCAACGTGGCCGCTGGGATGACCGGTGGCGTGGCCTTCCTGCTCGACGAACACGAGGGTCTAGCTGCCCGGCTCAACCCGGAGATCGTCTCGATGGTTCCGTTGGACACCCCCGAGCAGGAGCAGTTGCTCAAGCCACTGCTGGAAAGCCATCTCGAGCTCACTGGCAGCCGCCGGGCCGCCGAGGTGCTCGCCAACTGGCCCCAGTGGCGTCCCCGCTTCAAGGTGCTCGTTCCCCCGAGCGAGTTGGCCACCGTCGGCCTGGCCGAAGGCCGGGTCACCGTGCCCGTCTAGGGCTGGCTCTGCGCTGCCACCCGGGGCTGTGCTGCGCCGCGGGGGTGCTCCCGCATCAGCCGCCTCACCTCCCCGGCGTGGTAGCTGCTGCGCGTCAGCGGTGAGCTCACCACCTGCAGGAATCCCAGCTCCCCTTCCCCTCGCTGGCGGAAGGCGGCGAAGGTGGCTGGCTCCACGAAGCGCTGAACGGCGAGGTGCTTGGGCCCTGGAGAAAGGTACTGGCCGATCGTCACGATGTCGACGTGGTACTGGCGCAGATCGGCGAGCACGGCGAGCACTTCGGCATCGGTTTCGCCGAGGCCCACCATCAGGCCCGATTTGGTGTAGGAGGCCGGCCATTGCTCATGAACTCGCGCCAGCAGTTCCAGCGAGCGGCTGTACACCCCTTGCGGTCGCACCTGCCGGTAAAGCCGCGGCACCGTTTCGATGTTGTGGTTCAACACCTCGGGCCCACCGGCCATCACGGCGGCAAGGGCCTTCCAGTTGCCGCACAGGTCGGGGATCAGCAACTCGATCGTGGTGCCGGGGGAGCGCAGCCGCACGGCGGCGATGCAGGCCACAAACTGGCTGGCGCCCCCGTCAGCGAGGTCGTCGCGGTTTACCGATGTGATCACCACATGCTGCAGCCCCAGCCGGGCCACGGCCTCGCCCAACCGTTCCGGTTCGGTGGGATCCAGCGCCCGCACGCTTCGGTCGAAGTCAATGTCGCAGTAAGGGCAGGCGCGGGTGCAGCCCGGCCCCATGATCAAGAAGGTGGCCGTGCCGCCGG
>CALFOF010000220.1 GCA_937919075.1 uncultured Cyanobium sp.
GCTGCTGGAGACGGCGGGCTGAGCCAGATCCCACCAGCGCTCCACCACCTCGGGGCTGCCGTACCAGCACGGCCCGAAGGCACCGCCATGGGCCACGCCCATCAGCACCAGCGGGGTGGAGCCGGCCAGCAGGGCGGAGGCCACCGGCACCAGACCGTCGCCCCGATCGGCGGCATCACCGGTGCTGTTGCGGTAAGCGGTGGGGGCCAGGCGCTGGGCCAGCGGGCTGGCGGTGGCCAGATCGAGATCCCCCGCCACCGACACGTACTGCACCCGATCGGCGAAGGGTGACCCCGGCAGGCGCTGCTGCACCAGTTCACGCAGCACCGTGGCCTTGAGGGCGGTGTGAGGACTGCCCAGCATCACCAATGTGTCGGCGAGAGCCTTGCCGTCGTAGGTGCGGCCCTGGAAGGGGGAGTGATCAAGGAAGAGGCGCAGCATGATGCCGCCGGAGCTGTGGCCGATCAGGGTGACCCTGCCGGTGGGTGAGGCCTGCGCCAGTTCCGCGGCGGCGGTGGCGACCCGATCGAGGATGCGCGCCCAGGCGAAGGCGAACACGGTGAGCAGCCATTCGGGCTTGCCCACCGCCACCAGCTGCACGGGCTGACCGCTCAGCTGCTGCAGCCGCGCCACCATCGGCGCATAGGCCTCGGCGCTGATCAGAAAGCCGCCGAGCAGCAGGATCGGTTGGCGGGGAAGGGGCATCGCAGGAGGCGCGCTGGTGTGGCTGCAGCGGAACAGCACCACGATGGCAAACCCACGCCGCCGAGATGACGCTGCACCAGTGCGATCTGAGCGAATCGCAGCGGCTGGGAATCAACGAATGTGTCACAGAGATGTTGACATCTCAGCGACAAGGGGTATGTTGAAAGTAACGAACGCGTACAGCGCTTCTGCCGTTTCAAAGGCTGCAACGCCTTTCATCAGTTCAATGCTTGCCGAATGGTTTGACAACCATCGCCTGAGCATCTGAGCCAACGGCACTGCCCCCTGTCGCCCATTGCAAGCGCCGATTCCCACAGGGGCCCGGCCTAGCTGAAACCCGGCAAGGATCCCGAATCTGATTCCTCTGATATGCAGCACTTCTGGTGCAGCCAGCAGAGCGGCGCGTTTGTTATTGCTATCACGGAGACACTCACAATGACGACCACCACCAAACTGGCCACCACTGCCGATCGCAATGATCAAAGCCCGGCCAATGCCCAACTGAAGGAAGCGGTTCTGAACAAGAAACGCGTGCAGATCGAAGCCTGGTCGGGGCAGATCGAAGAGCTGCAGCAGGGCATGAGCGGCCTTGCCGAATCCGTGCGCCGCACCACCAGGCAACACCTCGACGAGCTCATCAACGCGCGCAACCAGGCCACAGCCCAGCTGGAGCAGCTGCAGCAAAGCAGCCAGGAGAACTGGGAGTCGCTGCTGCAGCAAAGCGATGCCCTGTTTCAAGACCTGGCCGGTCGCTTCCATCGCTTCGCCAGCAAGAACGACTGACCCCGGCGTACGGCCTGCCGCCAACGGCGCCAACACCTACCCCCTCACCCACCCACACCCATGACCCTCACCACACCGTTCACTCCCCAAGCCCACACCGAAGTGGTGGCCTTCTCCGAGGCCATGCATGACGCCGCAGCGGCGCCCATCTCCTGCCCCCCCAACCTGGGTGCCCCCAACCCGGGCACCCACACCCCGGCCGGCCTCACCGAAGCGATGCTGCCGGAGATCAACGAATCGTTCTGGTTGCTGATCACCAGCGACGCCCTGCTTGGCGCCAGCCAACACCAGGTGCTACGCATGGTGCTCAACCGCACAGCGCCCAGCGACGTGCTGGTGGCGCTGGATGTGAACTGGCAGCCGGAGCACTGGGGTCTGCCCCCTGAGGCGCTGCCCACCGCGGAGGTGCTGCAGCGCTTCCAGCCGCTGGCGGAGGCCGCCGCCTTGATCCGCTGCAGCTCCGATGAGGCGGAAGCCTTCTTCTTCAGCCGCGATCCCGAGCGCATCCAGGACCGGCTGGCGCACCGCCCGGCGGTGCTGGTCACCGATCCGGCAAGAGTGATCCGCTGGAGCATCGGTGGCCGCTGCGGGCGCATGGCGCCGGGGCTGGTGAAAAACCAGGACATCTTCCTGGCCGAAATGCTCGAAAACCTTTGCGCCAACCCCCAGCTGCTCGGCAGCGCCGGCCCGGGCATCCAGGCCATCGCCGATCCAGATCGCCTCTGCGAGCAACTGCTCAAGGCGGCCGCCGCCTCAGGCGAAAGCAAGCAGGAGGCTCGCGCCCTGGTGGCCGTGGCCTGAGCCAGCGCCTGGACAAAACTGGTACCTGCCAGAAAAAAGCAGATTTCAGCCACAACGGCGCCTGGCAATCAGAGAGGCCAGGCGCCAACACTTCTTCTCGTCTCGCTGAAACAATGAGGGTTGCCCCTGACCCTCATTGAATGGCCCTCATTGGATGGGCATGAGTGGATGGGCGTGAGTCTCGGCAACAGCTGGCGTCACCAGTGCGATTTCAATCCCGAGCGGCATGCTGGATTCGCCTGCAGTGATCAATCCCTCGGGGAAGTTCATGCTTCCGAGATCGCATGAGGCAAAAGCCAGCGTGGCCCCCCACTACCAGCAAAGTTGTCCGCCCTGTCTGATCGATCCACCAGGGGGC
>CALFOF010000221.1 GCA_937919075.1 uncultured Cyanobium sp.
CAGTCGCAGCGGCGGCGCAGGGGGGCCGCCGCGTCGGCGGGGCACACCAGCAGCGCCACCACCGGCCGCACCGGCAGGTCGTTGAGGTCGTCGCCCACGAAGGCCGTGGCGGCGGGCGTCAGCCCCAGTTGCCGCTGCAGGTTCGCCAGGGCGGCGGGTTTGTCCTTCACGCCGGTGAGGCAGTGCTGCAGGCCCAGGTAGCGGGCCCGCTGCTCGGTGGCGCCGCTCTTGCCGCCGCTCAGCAGGGCCACCTCCAGCCCGGCCTGCTGCAGCAGGCGGATGCCCAGCCCATCGCGCACATCGAAGCGTTTGATCACCTCACCGCTTTCGGTGGTCCAGAGGCCGCCGTCGGTGAGCACCCCATCGACATCCAGCACCAGCAGCTTCAGCTGCCGCAGACGGGCGCGGCAGCGCCAGGCCGCCAGCCGGCTACGGCCACGGGCCAGCCAGCCGCCGTTCACAGCGTGCTGACCGCTTCAGGGCGCTGCTGCAGCGGGGCGCGGATCGCCAACAGCTGCTCCAGCAGGGGTTCGAGGCGGTGCAGCGGCACCATGTTGGGCCCGTCGCTGAGGGCGTTCTCCGGGTCGGGATGCACCTCCATGAACAGGCCGTCCACCCCCACGGCCATGGCGGCGCGGGCCAGCGGCGCCACGTATTCCCGCTGGCCGCCGCTGCTGCTGCCGCGACCACCGGGCTGCTGCACCGAGTGGGTGGCATCGAAGATCACCGGGCAGCCGAGTGCCCGCAGCTGGGGCAGGCCGCGGTAATCCACCACCAGGGTGTTGTACCCGAAGCTGGAGCCCCGCTCGGTGAGCCAGAGCTTCTCCACGCCGGCCTCGCGCAGCTTGGTCACCACTTGGGCCATGTCCCAGGGGGCCAGGAACTGGCCTTTTTTCACATTGATCGTCTTGCCGGTGCCGCGCACGGCGTCAGCGGCGGCCAGCAGCAGATCGGTCTGACGGCAGAGGAAGGCAGGGATCTGCAGCACATCCACCACGGCGGCCACGGGGGCAGCCTGCTGACTTTCGTGGATGTCGGTGAGCAGCGGCAGCCCGGTGCGGCGCTTCACTTCCGCCAGCACCTCCAGGCCCTCGGCCACGCCGGGGCCCCGGAAGGAGCCGCCGGAGCTGCGGTTGGCCTTGTCGAAGCTGGCCTTGAACACGTAAGTGATGCCGAGCCGCTCGGTGATGGCCTTGACCCGCTCGGCCACCTCGAAGACAAGTTCCGGGCTTTCGATCACACAGGGGCCGGCGATCAGGATGAAACTCACGGTCCACCGCGTGCAGAGGTCCTCAGCATGGCCCACGGGAGCCGGGACATATGCTCACCGCAATGAGTCGGCCCATCCCCATTTTCATCGGTGTCGATCCGCGCGAGCGGGCGGCCACCAATGTGTTGATCGACAGTCTGTATCAGTGCAGCACACAAACGCTGGCGATCACACCACTTGACACGCCGCAGTTGGAGTGTCAGGGGTTGTACTGGCGCCAGCGGGATCCCAGGCAGAGCACGGCTTTTTCGTTCACCCGCTTCCTGGTGCCGCAGCTGTGCGGCTATCAGGGTTGGGCGATTTTCATGGACTGCGACATGCTCTGTCTCAGTGATATCACTGAACTCTGGGCGCTGCGGGATGACCGTTATGCGGTGATGTGCGTACAGCACGATCACGTCCCGGGCGAAACCGTGAAATTTCTTGGAGAGCGGCAGTCGGCCTATCCGAAGAAAAACTGGAGTTCGCTGATGCTGTTCAACACCAGCCGCTGCACCGCGCTCACCCCCGACTACGTCAATACGGCCTCCGGCCTTGATCTGCACCGCTTCCACTGGCTGGCGGGCGATCACGAGATCGGCGCCCTGCCCGACCGCTGGAACCATCTCGTCGATGTGCAGGCGCCGCCGCAGCTGGCGCCGGAGCCAGGCGGTGCCGCCCTGCTGCACTGGACCCTGGGCGGCCCCTGGTTCCGCGAAAGTCGCACCATGGGCGGCCCCCTGGCGGCCCGCTGGTACGCCGCCCGCGACGACGCCATGCGGCTGTGGGATTGAGCGAGCCGGCCGCCGGTTGCGGTGTCTGCCGCCTGCACGCCGAGCCTGAGGCGATCGCCCGTTTCGAGATCCTGCGCCAGCCCCTGTGGCTGCTGCGGCACCACCCCACGCCGGCGCCGCTGCCCGGCTGGCTGCTGCTCGACGCCGTCCGCCACTTCGATGGCCCGTCCGCGTTCACGGCTGCGGAGGCGGCCGGCTTTGGGCCGATGCTGCAGCGCTGCAGCGCCCTGGTGCGGCAGCTCACCGGCTGTGAGCGCGTGTATGTGATCGCCTTCGGGGAGGGGGCCCGGCACCTGCACGCGCACCTGATCCCCCGCCATGCCGCCGACCCCGACACTGCCGCCTGGCGGGTGGCGGACGTGTACCGCCAGATGGAGGCCGGCGCCCGGCCCGCGGCGCCGCTGGAGCGGCTGGACGCGCTGGTGCGGCAGGCCCGCGGCCTCACGGCGCTGTGGGAATAGGCTCCCGCCACCAGGGTTTTGGCGGCAGATGGCGGGCAGCGGCTTGAGCGATCAGCAGCACCGCAGCGGCGCCCCGGCGCCGGAGCCGGCAGGCTCCGCCACCCTGCCAGCTCTGGCCTGCGTGGTGGCCGTGCCGGCGCGGCTGGAGTCGTCCCGCCTGCCCAACAAGGTGATGGCCGACATCGGCGGCCAGCCCATGCTGCAGCGGGTGCTGCTGCGTTGCCGCCAGGCCCGGCGGCCTGCCGCCGTGGTGCTCTGCACCGACAGCGAGGTGCTGCGGGCGGCGGCCGAGGGCTGGGGTTTTCCGGTGCTGATGACCAGCACTGGCTGCGGTTCCGGCAGCGAGCGGCTCGCCTCGGTGGTGGAGGCCCTCACCGCCCGGGCGGGTGCTGCAGGCGCCGCCGCGGCCCGCAGCGTGATCATCAATGTGCAGGGGGATCAGCCGTTCATCGATCCGGCCGTGATCGATGCGATGGCGCTGGAGTTCGAGCGGCGCACGCCCACGCCGGAGGTGCTCACCCCGATCTACCGGATGCCGCCGGAGAAGATCCACGATCCCAATGTGGTCAAGACGCTGCTGGCCGCCGATGGCCGCGCGCTCTACTTCTCCCGCTCCGCCATCCCGCATGTGCGCGGTGAGGATCCGCAGCAGTGGCACGCCCATGCTCCCTACTGGGGCCATGTGGGCATCTACGGCTACCGCGCCGACGTGCTGGCCCGCTGGGACGCCCTGCCCCACTCACCGCTGGAGCACAGCGAGAAGCTGGAGCAGCTGCGGCTGATCGAGGCGGGCATCACGGTGGGCACCTTCCCGGTGGAAGGCGATTTCCTCTCGGTCGACACCGCCGCCCAGCTGGAGCAGGCCCGCCGCCTGGCTGCCGCCTGAGCGGGCCCTGCCCACCATCGAGGGCGCCTTGGGGCCGCGCCTTCAGCTCAAGCTGGAGCTCAGCCCCGCCTGGATCAGGTCGTGCAGCCGCAGCAGGCCCAGCATGGATCCCGCCTCATCGAGCACGGGCAGCACGCCGATCGGCTTGCGGCTGTTGCGCTCCATGCGCTCAAGCGCTTCCACCGCCAGCATTCCCGGCCCCACCGTGATTGGATCGGCCGTCATCAGCTGGGCGGCGCATAGCTCAGCCCAGCCGGCAGCGGCGTGATGCTCCAGGGCCCGGCGCAGGTCACCGTCGGTGATCAGGCCCGCCAGCTGCTGCGGTGCCCCGCTGCGGCGCACCCAGCAGGCACCGGCACCGTCGCGGGTGAGCAGGGCGATCACGGCGCTGAGGCTGTCGCTTTCCTCCAGCGGGTGCAGCTGGGCGGTGGGCAGCATCAGGTCGGCCACTGTGAGCGTGAGCTGCTTGCCAAGCGCGCCGGCCGGATGGTTGCGGGCGAAGTCGGCCGGGGAGATGCCGCGCCGCTCCATCCACACCGTGGCCAGGGCATCGCCGATCGCCATCGCCACCGCCGTGCTGGCGGTGGGGGCCAGATTCAGCGGGCAGACCTCCCGGTCGACCGAGGCATCGAGCACCACATCGCAGCCGCGCGCCAGGCTCGACTGCAGTTTTCCCACCAGGGCGATCCGGCCGGTGCCGCGCCGGCGCAGGTGGGGAAGGATTTCGAGCAGCTCGCCCGTTTCGCCGCTGTTGGAGAGCAGCAGTGCCACGTCCTGCGGGGCCACCACGCCCAGATCGCCGTGCAGGGCATCGAGCGGATTGAGATACAGCGACATCAACCCGATCGAGGAAAAGGTGGCCGCGATCTTGCGCGCCACGATGCCGCTCTTGCCCACGCCGGTGATCACGAGCTTGGCCCGCTGGTCGGCGCAACGCTCCAGCATCGCCAGGGCCGCATCCACCTGGCGGCTTTCGATCCGGCCGGCGGCAGCGGCGATCGCGGCGGCCTCTTCCTGCAGGCAGCGGGTCAATGCCGACATGGCAGCTGCTGGCGATGGGGCGTGGTGACTGTATGGCGTGCCGCCGGGCCTGGTGCGGTGGCCGGTTTCAGCCCCGGGCCAAGGCCGAGCGCACTTCCCGGTCGGCGTCCTTGCGGCGCTCCTCCTGGCGTTTGTCGTGCAGCTTGCGGCCCTTGGCCAGGCCGACCGTGAGCTTGATCCATGAGCCTTTGAGGTGCAGGTTCAGGGGGATGAGCGTCAGTCCCTTCTGGTCGATGGCGATGCGCAGCTTGTCGATCTCGCGGCGATGGGCCAGCAGCTTGCGGGTGCGCAGTGGCTCGTGGTTGAAAAAGGCGCCGGCGTAGCTGTGGGGCGAGATGTGCACGTTGTGCAGCTGCAGTTCCCCCTTGCGGATCAGGCAGAAGCCGTCGCGCAGGTTGGCCTTGCCGGCCCGGATCGACTTCACCTCGGTGCCCACCAGCTCCAGGCCGGTTTCCAATGTTTCGAGAATCTCGTACTGGTGACGGGCGAAGCGGTTGTCGGCCAGCAGCCGATTGGCCGCATCACGGGCTGCCCGCGCGGCCTTCTTTCCCGCTGCCTTCGCCATTGCCACCCCCGGCCCCAGGCCCGACCCTAAGCAGGCCCGGTCCTGCCTACGCTCCTGAAATGGCGATCGTGTCCTCCGGCCCGTCCGATCGAGCCTCCGGCAAGGGCTCCAGACACCTGGTGGATGCGCAGCCCCATCCGGATGACGGCGCAGCCAACACCGCCGAGGCGGCCGAAGCCCCGCGGGCCCTGCGGGAGGACACGCTCCGGCCGCGCCGGCTCGACGATTACATCGGCCAGCGGGAGCTCAAGCAGGTGCTCGCGATTGCGGTGGAGGCCACCCGCAACCGCGGCGATGCGCTTGATCACGTGCTGCTCTACGGCCCTCCCGGCCTCGGCAAGACCACCATGGCCCTGGTGCTGGCCGAGGAGCTGGGTGTGCGCTGCCGCATCACCAGTGCGCCGGCGCTGGAGCGCCCGCGCGACATCGTCGGGCTGCTGATGAACCTGCAGCCGCACGATCTGCTGTTCATCGATGAGATCCACCGGCTCAACCGGGTGGCGGAAGAACTGCTCTACCCCGCCATGGAGGACTGCCGGCTGGATCTCACCGTGGGCAAGGGCACCACGGCCCGCACCCGCGCCGTGCCGCTGGCGCCGTTCACGCTGGTGGGGGCCACCACCCGGGCGGGAGCGCTGAGTTCACCGCTGCGGGATCGCTTCGGGTTGATCCAGCGGCTGGAGTTCTACGACCTGCCCGATCTGAAGGCGATCGTGGAGCGGGCCGCCGGCCTGCTGAAGTTGGAGCTCGGTGGTGATGCCGCGATTGAGGTGGCCCGCCGCTGCCGCGGCACCCCCCGGATCGCCAACCGCCTGCTGCGCCGCGTCCGGGATGTGGCCAGCGTGCGCGGCCACGCCTGCATCGATGCGGCGTTGGTGGCCGAAGCGCTCAGCCTGCACCGCGTGGATGCCCGCGGCCTCGATGCCAGCGACCGGCGGCTGCTGCAGCTGCTGCTGGAGGGCTACGGCGGTGGTCCGGTGGGCCTCGACACCCTGGCCGCCGGCCTGGGGGAAGACCCGGTCACGCTGGAAACGGTGGTGGAGCCCTTCCTGCTGCAACTGGGCTTCCTGCAGCGCACCCCACGCGGCCGTATCGCCACCGCCGCCGCCCGCCAGCACCTGGCCTGGCCGGAGGCGGCCTGATGCTCGCCACCTTGCTGGCGGTGCTGCTGGTTGCCCAGCTGAGCGTGCCCCAGCTGTTTGAGGCGGCGCTGGGCGCCAGCCGCGAGGGGCGCTTCGGCGATGCCCTGCCCCTGTGGGACCAGGTGGTGGAGCAGCTGCCAGGCGATGCCTCCGCCTGGAGCAACCGCGGTAACGTGCGGCTGGCGATGGGGGATCCGCAGGGCGCGATCAGCGATCAGAACCGGGCGATTGCGCTCGAACCTGGCAGCGCCGACCCCTACTTGAACCGTGGCATCGCCGAAGAGGCCCTGCAGCAGTGGGAGCTGGCTGCCGGCGATTACGAAACGATCCTGCAGAACGATCCGGCCGATGCGGCGGCGCTTTACAACCTTGGCAATGTGCGCGGCTCCCAGGGGCATTGGGAGCAGGCGCGCCGTTGCTTCGAAGCGGCCGACCTGGCCCGGCCGGGCTTTGCGATGGCCCGCTCCAGCGCCGCGCTGGCGGCGTTCCAGCAGGGGGATGTGGCAGCGGCCGAGCGGGAGCTGCGCCAGCTGATCCGCCGCTACCCGCTGTTTGCCGATGCCCGCGCCGGCCTCACCGCCGTGCTGTGGCAACGCGGCGCTTCGGGGGAGGCGGAGAGCAACTGGGCGGCGGCCTCCGGCCTCGACCCCCGCTACCGCCAGCCAGAATGGCTCTTGCAGATACGGCGCTGGCCCCCCTCGCCGGTGCACGCTCTTCAGGATTTTCTGCATCTGGCCCGTCGATGAGCTCTGCCGCTTCAACGCGTCCGTCCCTGTCCAGCCTGCCGGCTGCGCCGCTGACGCTCTGGCAGCAGTTCGAGCTGAAGGCGGCCCTGAGGCAGGCGATGCCGGAGCTGATCGGGTTGCGCCGCCACATCCATGCCCACCCTGAGCTGAGCGGGGCCGAACACCAGACCGCCGCCCTGGTGGCCGGTGAGCTGCGTCTGTTGGGCTGGGAGGTGCGCGAAGGGGTGGGCCGCACCGGTGTGGTCGCGGAGCTGGGCCCGGCCGCGGCGCCGCTGGTGGCCCTGCGGGTTGATATGGACGCGCTGCCGGTGGAGGAGCGCACCGGCCTGCCCTTCGCCTCCTGCCATCAGGGGCTGATGCATGCCTGCGGGCACGATCTGCACACGGCGATCGGCCTGGGCGTGGCGCGGCTGCTGGCGCCCCTCGCCCACCGGCTCACGGCCCGGGTGCGTCTGCTGTTTCAGCCGGCCGAAGAAATCGCCCAGGGGGCGGCCTGGATGCTGGCCGACGGCGCCATGGAGGGGGTGCAGGCCCTCTTCGGAGTGCATGTGTTCCCGAGCCTGCCGGTGGGCAGCATCGGTGTGCGCAGCGGCAGCCTCACCGCCGCGGCGGGCGAGCTGGAAGTGGAGGTGCTGGGCGAAGGCGGCCACGGCGCTCGGCCGCACCAGTCCACCGATGCCATCTGGATCGCGGCCCGGGTGGTGAGTGGCCTGCAGGAGGCGATCAGCCGGCGGCTGGATGCGCTGCAGCCGGTGGTGGTGAGCTTCGGCAAGATCGAGGGGGGCAAGGCCTTCAATGTGATCGCCGACCACGTGCGCCTGCTGGGCACGGTGCGCTGCCTCGACACCGAGGTGCACGCCGAACTGCCGGGCTGGATCGAGGACACGGTGCATGCCATCTGCCGGGGCTACGGCGGCGAGGCGCGGGTGCGCTACCGCTGCATCTCGCCGCCGGTGCACAACGATCCGGCGCTCACCGAGCTGGTGGAAGAGGCGGCCCTGGCGCTGCTCGATCGGCCACAGGTGCGGCGGCTGGAGCAGCCGTCCCTGGGAGCGGAGGATTTCGCCGAACTGCTCACCGCAGCGCCCGGCACCATGTTCCGGCTGGGGGTGGCGGGGGCGGAGGGCTGCCCGCCCCTTCACAACGGCGGCTTCAACCCCGATGAAGGGGCGATCGCCGTGGGCGTGCAGGTGCTCACGCTCAGCCTGCTGCTCTGGATGGAGCGCCGGGTGTGACCCCCCGCAACCGCCGGATCATCCGCGCACTGCTGGCGCTCTCGGCGCCGCTGCTGATCCTGCTGGCGTTGATCGGCATCGTGTCGCGTCAGGGGATCCAGCGGGTGCAGGGGCTGCCGGCGTTGCTGATCGGCAGTGGTTTGTTGGTGAGCAGCAGCCTGCGCCGCCGCCGCCGCCGCCGCGTGGTGCGGGAATGCCTCCGCGATGTGCAGGCAATGCCTCCTTCCCCGTGACAGGGTGGAGCGATGGCTGATTCCTCCCCCGACAGCAAGCCGCCGCTGAATCCGGATGCCCTGCGCGCCGCCATTGTCTCCGGTGATCCGGTGCAGGCGATGCCGGCGCTGGCGGGCCTGCGGGGCGTAGAGAGTGAAGTGGCGATCCCGCTGCTGTTGCTTGGCCTGGAGCAGGAACCCTTCATTGTGCGGTCGCTCAGCTGCGCGGGCCTGGGCGTGAAGCGCAGCGCGGCCGGCTGGGAGGCGTTGCAGCGAGCCCTCCGCCTCGACGACGACGCCAACGTGCGGGCAGAGGCCGCCAACGCTTTGGCCAGCTACGGCGCCGAGCAGGCCTGGCCGCTGCTGCGTGAGGCCTTCGCCGCCGACAACCAGTGGCTGGTGCGCTGCAGCATCCTTTCGGCCCTGGCTGAACAAGCGGCGATGGGCTTTGAGCCGCTGCTGGAGCTGGCGCGCATGGCGATCGCCGACGCCGACAGCACGGTGCGCGTGGGTGGCGCCGAAATCCTGGGCCGCTTGGCCCATGAAGCGGGGCCTACGGAGGGCGAAGCAACGGTGCGGGCGTTGTTGCGCGGCCTGCAGCAGGACCCCGACCACCGGGTGGTGGCCGCCGCCCTCAATGGACTGCAGCCCTGAATGGGTTCGGCGGTGAACCCCAGCATTCCCAAACACCCTTGCTAGCTTTGGCTGGTCACTAGGGGTGCCGCCCCGAGCCTGCTTCTCACCGGAAGCGCGCCTGGGCCTCGGCTGAGATCACACCCTCCGAACCTGATCCGGGTCATGCCGGCGCAGGGAAGTGTCCCGAATGCAGCCGCGGTCCGATTGGGCCCGGTGGCGCCAGGTTCCGGAGTTGTGTCCTCGCTTCCCAGCGGCCCGGTCCGAACGCCCCATTTCTCGAGTTGATCATGCGCAGCGCCTGGATTGAGAAGCGTCGCGGCGACGCCAACGTGTCGCAGATGCACTACGCCCGCCAGGGTGTGGTCACCGAGGAGATGGCCTTTGTGGCCAAGCGGGAGAACCTGCCCGAATCGCTGGTGATGGAAGAAGTGGCCCGGGGCCGCATGATCATCCCCGCCAATATCAACCACACCAATCTCGAGCCGATGGCAATCGGCATCGCCTCCAGGTGCAAAGTGAACGCCAACATCGGCGCTTCCCCCAATGCGTCCGACCTTGATGAAGAGGTGGCCAAGCTGCGCCTGGCGGTGAAATACGGCGCTGACACGGTGATGGATCTCTCCACCGGCGGCGTCAATCTCGATGAGGTGCGCACGG
>CALFOF010000222.1 GCA_937919075.1 uncultured Cyanobium sp.
GCCCGATGTGGTGATGATCGACGGCGGCAAGGGTCAGCTCTCGGCGGTGATGGAAGCGCTGCGGGAGCTCAACCTGCACGAAGACCTGGTGGTGTGCTCCCTGGCAAAGCAGCGGGAGGAGGTGTTTCTGCCCGGCACCAGCCAGCCGCTGGAGAGCGAACCCGACCAGCTCGGCGTGGTGTTGCTGCGGCGTCTGCGCGATGAAGCGCACCGGTTTGCGGTGAGTTTCCACCGCCAGCAACGGGGGGAGCGGATGAAGCGCTCGCGCCTGAGCGACATCCCGGGGCTGGGACCCAAGCGGGTGAAGGAGCTGTTAGCGCACTTCCGCTCGATCGATGCAATCCAGCTGGCCAGCCCGGTCCAGATCGCCGCCGCACCCGGCGTGGGCCCCGCCCTGGCCCAGCAGATCTGGACCTACTTCCACCCCGAAGCCGACCACGACAGTCCTGCGGCCGACCGCGACGAGCCCGAACCGGACAACCTGATGCCGGCCGCCGCTCGCGAGCCCGGCGCCGCCCTGGTGCACTGAGCAGGAGCAAAGCGATGGCAGGGATTGGAATCTGGGTGCTGGGCGACCAGCTGCACGCGCAGCAGGCGGCCCTGGCCAGCAGCGCCCCCGGCCAGGCGCGGGTGGTGCTGATCGAGAGCAGCGGTGTGGTGGTCCGCCGCCGCTACCACCGCCAGAAGCTGGTGCTGGTGTGGAGCGCCATGCGGCACTTCAGCGCCGAGCTGCAGGCGCTTGGCTGGCAGGTGGACCTGCTGGAGGCGGAGGAATTCGGCGCCACCTTGATCGACTGGATCCGTACCCACGCCATCACCACCCTGCGGCTGATGGAGCCGGCGGATCGCCCGTTCCGGCAGGCGATCGAACGGCTCGATCTGGTCGGACGCACCGGCGTGCAGCTGGAATGGCTCCCCTCCAACCACTTCCTCTGGAGCCGGGAAGCGTTCGCCGCCTGGGCGGGCCGCTACAAACAGCTGCGCATGGAGCTCTTTTACCGGGAAGGGCGACGCCGCTTCGGTGTGCTGATGGACGAAGGCGAACCGCGCGGCCAGCAATGGAACTTCGACAAGGACAACCGCAAGCCGCCACGCCAGGGCCTGAAGGGACCGGCTCCGCTGCAGTTCACCCCCGATGCGATCACCTTGGCGGTGATCGAGAAAGTGCGACGGCTCGACGCCGAGCGTGCCGCCGCCGGCGAAGCGCCACTGCCCGGAGCGCTGGAGCCGTTCCACTGGGCGGTCAGTCGCGTGCAGGCGCTGCAGGTGCTTGATCACTTCGTGGCCACCCGCCTGGCCGGCTTCGGCCCCTATCAAGACGCGATGGTGAGCGGCCAGCCCACCCTCTGGCATGCCCTGCTCAGCCCCTACCTGAACCTGGGCCTGCTGGAGCCGCTGGAGGTGATCCGCCAGCTGGAGGCGGCAGGGACAGCTGCGGGCAGCCACTCAGACCAGCCGGTGCCGCTGGCCAGCCTGGAGGGGGTGATCCGGCAGCTACTGGGCTGGCGCGAATACATGCACGGCCTCTACCACTGGTTCGGCGAGGGCTATGGCGAGCACAACCACTTCGGCCACACCCAGCCCCTGCCCGTCTGGTTCGAGCAGCTGGGCGGCAGCGGCATGGCCTGCCTCGATCAGGTGCTGGGCGAACTGGCGCTCACTGGTTACGCCCATCACATCCAGCGTCTGATGGTGCTGGCCAACTACGGGCTGCTGGCGGGGCTTGATCCCCAGGCCCTCACCGCCTGGTTCCACCGCCTGTTCATCGACGGCCACGACTGGGTGATGCAGACCAACGTGCTGGGCATGGGCGTGTTCGCCGATGGCGGCCTGCTGGCCAGCAAGCCCTACGCCGCCAGCGGCCGCTACATCTCCCGCATGAGCAACTACTGCAAAGGCTGCCGCTTCGATCCGGCGCAGCGCACCGGGCCGGCGGCCTGCCCCTTCACCACCCTTTACTGGAACTTCCTGGATCGCCACGAGGCGTTGCTGCGCGGCAATCCCCGCATGGCCCTGGTGATCGCCCAGCTCGACCGGCTGCCGGCCAAGGAGCGGCAAGCGATCGCCGCCGCCGCCGCCGCCCACCTGGAGCGGGCCGCCGGATCGGGCCCCGCCGGTGCCGCCTAACTTGAAGTAGCGATCCCTTCCTTGCCGATGCCGGCCCTGGCCCTGCCCCCCGAGGCCTACCTCTGGTTCAAGACCCTCCACATCGTGGGCGTGGTGGTGTGGTTTGCCGGGCTCTTCTATCTGGTGCGCCTGTTCATCTATCACGTGGAGGCCGACGCGCTGGAGGAGCCCCTGCGCGCCGCTTTCCACAGCCAGTACGAACTGATGGAGCGCCGGCTGGCCAACATCATCACCACGCCCGGCATGCTGGTGGCGGTGACGATGGCGGTGGGGCTGCTGCTGGTGCAGCCGATCTGGCTGAAACAGAGCTGGATGCACGCCAAGCTGGCCGTGGTGCTGGCCCTGCTTGCGTACCACTGGTTCTGCTACCGCCTCATGGGCCAACTCAAGGCGGGCACCTGCCGCTGGAGCGGCCGCCAGCTGCGGGCACTCAATGAGCTGCCCACCTTGATGCTGGTGCTGGTGGTGATGCTGGTGGTATTCAAGGCCCAGTTCCCCACGGGAGCGGCCACCTGGTTCCTGGTGGCCCTGGTGGTGGCGATGGCGGCCTCGATTCAGTTTTATGCCCGTTGGCGGCGGCTGCGTTCCGAACAGGAGGCGATCGCCGGTGCCGGCTGACCACCCACTCGCGCAGGTGCTGGCGGCGGTGGACGCGCAAAGCTGCCCCACCCGCCTCAACTTCCACTGCCACACCCAGTGCAGTGACGGCAGCCTTGAACCGCACGCGTGGCCGACCAGGCGATGGCGATGGGGCTCGAGCACTTCGCCGTCACCGATCACCACAGCATCGCGGCCTACCAACCGGCCCGGGCGCACCTGGAGGAGCACCAGCGGCTAGGGCAGCGGGTGCCGCAGCTGTGGAGCGGGGTGGAGATCAGCTGCCTGCTGGAAGGCTGCCTCGTGCATGTGCTGGCCCTGGGCTTTGAGCTGGACCACCCGGCTCTGGCGCCTTACGTGCGGGGCCATGCGGTGGTAGGGCCAGGGCTGCGGGCCGGCAAGGTGCGGGAGGCCATCCATGCCGCCGGCGGCCTGGCCTTGCTGGCCCATCCGGCCCGCTACCGGCGCCCTCACCAGCAGTTGATCGCCGCAGCGGCGCAGCTCGGCTTTGATGGGGCCGAAGCCTTCTACGACTACGACATGTCGTACCGCTGGCAGCCCACGCCCCTGGTGTGCGACACGATCGCCAGCCAGCTGCAGGGCCTGGGGCTACTGAGAAGTTGTGGTACCGATACCCATGGACTGGCCTTGTCAGGCCGCTAGGGTTTGCCACAGGTTTCCGTTCCCTCATCATGGGTCTCTTTGATCGTCTGTTGAACATCGGTGCCAAGGACAGCGGCTTCTCCTCCAAGCCGGCCAAACCCCAGAAGCCCGCCGCCAAGCAAGGCGAACAGACGTTCTTCCTCGACCCCGACACCTCCAGCTCCATGGGCAACGTGGAGTACATGCGGCGCTCCAACAAGATCCGGCGCACCTTCCCCGGCAATGCCGACAACCCCGGCGAGAAGGAGATGGTGCAGGAGGTCGATTCGATGTCAGCGCGGCTGGAGAAAGCCACCAGCGGCCTGCCGGTGAACACAGCCCCTGCAACCAACAGCAGCCTCACCGGTGGTGTGCCCAAGCCGGTGAAGAAAACCTTCGCGGCTCGCCTCACCGCCGCCGAACTGGGTCAGAGGATCAAGGGCGCGGCAGTGGCCGTCAATACTCCCGGTGGCAGCCCCGCCGGTCGCAAGGCCGATTCCAGCAGCGGCTCCCAGCCCCAGATCAACCAGCAGCAGGCCAAGCCTGGCGATATCGATCCGTTCAAGGCGATGGCCCGCGATCTCAACACCTGATCCGCTGCTGAACGGCCGCGCCTCGCTTGTCTGGCGTTGAGCGGCCGCTGGTTGCTTGTCGGCAGATGAGTGATCTTGATTGTTTGTCAACAGATGAGCGGCCGCAGATCGCCCGTTCAGCTTTCGATCAAGCCCTCGCTGCCGATCACCAGTCCCTTCAGATGCTCCAGCTGGGCAGGGTCTGCGCCCTGCCAGAGCCCCCTGTTGGCGGCCTCCAGCAACCGCTCGGCCATATCGCGCAGTGCCCACGGGTTCGACTGACGCAGGGCCTGCAGCACCTCGTCGTCCTGCAACCACTGGCGGCAGATGGCGCCATAGCTCCAATCCGGCACCCGGCCCGTGCTGGCGTCGTAGGCGAACAGGTAATCGAGGCTGGCGGCCAGCTCGAATCCGCCTTTGTAGCCATGGGCGAGCATGCCCTGAATCCAGCGCGGGTTCAGCACCCGTGAGCGGAGCACCTTGTCGAACTCCTGCTCCAGCCGGTGCACGCGCGGCCGTTGGTGGCGCGAATGGTCGGCGAACCAGAGGGCCGGAGCGCTGCCACGCACCCGTTCGCTGGCGGCGCTGAGGCCACCCTGGAACTGGTAGTAATCGTCGGAATCCAGCAGGTCGTGCTCGCGGTTGTCCTGGTTGTGGAGCACCACCTCCACCTGCCGCAACCGCTGCTCCAGGCCAGCGCGATCGGGGCTGGCCTCGCAGCGGCCGTCACCGCTGGCGTCGTAGCGCCAGCCGCTCCAGTTGAGAAAGGCCTCACCAAGATCGGCGCGCTGCTCCCATTGGCCGCTGTCGATCAAGCCCTGGAGGCCGGCCCCATAAGCCCCCGGCGCTGAGCCGTACACCCGGCCGCTGTGCCCCTCCTGCCGGCAATGATCTGCCAGCGGGTTGTGCCAGGCGTCTTCCTCAAGGGCCGCGACCCTCTGGCTGGCCTGGTTGATCCAGTCGACCAGCTGCGGGAAGGCGTCGCGAAACAGCCCGGAGATGCGCAGCGTCACATCCACCCGTGGCCGTTGCAGCAGGCTGAGCGGGATCACCTCCAGATCCACCATGCGGCGGGTCGGCCCGTCCCATACCGGCCGCACCCCCATCAGCGCCAGGGCCTGGGCGATGTCCTCACCGCCGTTGCGCATCGTGGCGGTGCCCCACACCGACAAGGCCAGGTGGCGCAGGTCGTCCCCCTCCTGCTGCAGGTGGGCTTCCAGCAGCAGGGCGGCGCTGCGGCGCCCCAGGTCCCAGGCGGCCTCGGTGGGGAGGCCGCGCAGATCCACGCTGTAGAAGTTGCGGCCGGTGGGCAGCACATCAGGGCGGCCGCGGGTCGGCGCGCCGGAGGGTCCGGCGGCGATGCGGTCCCCGGCCAGGCCCCGTAGCAGGGCCTGGCGCTCCGCGTTGGCGCAGGCCAGCAGGCGCGGTAGCAGCTGGCGCCGCACGCGCTCCAGCACGGCCTGAGTGGTTGGCCCCACCTCAACAGCCAGCTCCACAGCCGCAGTCACCTCCCTTATCGCAGGGATCGGTGAACGAACAGGAGCGGCTGCTTGTGCGCTGGTGGACGCCAGCAGCGGCCGCAGCAGTTCGAGGGCCTGGGCTTCCAGCAGGGCCACGGCATCGCCGCAGCGGCGCAGCGCAGCTTCGGCAGGGGCAGAGGCAGAGGCGTTGGCGGAGGGGGAGACATTGGCAGAGGCGTTGGCGTTCGCGGAGATGTTGGCCAGGTCCGCCAAGAGGCGTTGGCGATCCGCTGCGCTGAGCGGCGCCTCCTCCGCATCCGCCCACGGATCGAGCTGCAGCTGCAGATCGGCGGCCAGCGCCTGGGTGAGACCAGGGCCCTCGGCCAGGGGAGGCCGCGCCAGACACAAAAGCAGCTCCAGCAGGGGCTGTGGTTCGGGCAGGTGGCCGAACACATGCAGGCCCGTGCGGATCTGGGCTTCCTTCAGTTCACACAAATAGCCATCGGCGCCATCGAGGCGCGCCTCGAGCGCGTCGGCGGCTTCGGCAGAGGCGGCGTCACCAGCCGCGCTGAACGCGGGCAGCTCCAGGGAGGCAAGCAGCCCAGCCAGCCGCTCCCGCAACGGAGCGACGCGCTTGCTGCCCAGCTGACGGGCCTCCCAGTATTCATCCAGCAGGGTTTCAAGCTCCTGCAGCGGCCCGTACAATCCAGCGCGATCGAGCGGTGGGGTGAGGTGATCGAGGATCACCGCCTGGGCGCGGCGTTTGGCCTGGGAGCCTTCGCCTGGATCGTTGACGATGAACGGATAGAGGTGGGGCATGGGCCCCAGGGCCCATTCGGGGAAGCACTGATCGGAGAGGCCGAGCCCCTTGCCGGGGAGCCATTCCAGGTTGCCGTGCTTGCCCACGTGAACCACCACCTGGCTGGCGGCCACCTGCCGCAGCCACAGGTATTGGGCCAGGTAGGCGTGGGTGGGGGGCAGATCGGGGGAGTGGTAGCTGAGGCTGGGGTCGCGGCCATAGCCCCGCTCCGGCTGCACCAGCATGGCCACGGCGCCGAAACGCAGGCCACGGATCGGGAAGCCGGCACCCGCCGGCCCCTGCTCCAGGCCCTCATCGGCAGCAGGTGGTCCCCAACGGGCCTCCAGCAGGGCTCTGCCCGCTGCCGGCAACTGCTGATACCAGGCCAGGTAGGCCGCCAGGGGCAGATGATCCAGCGGCGGCCGGTGCTGACTCTCCGGGTCGTTGGTGCGTCCGGCCAGCAACTGCTGGATCAGGGCATCACCGTCAGCGGGCAGATCCGCGGGAGCCGCGCCCAGGTCGTAGCCGGCCTCCGCCAACCAGCGCAGCATCGCCGCGGCACTGGCGGGGGTGTCAAGCCCCACGCCATTGGCCAGGCGGCTGTTGCGGGTGGGGTAGTTGGACAGCACCAGGGCCACACGGCGCTGACCCACCGGAGTGCGGCGCAGCTCCACCCAGGCCGCCAGCAGGCGGGCGATCCAATCGAGCCGTTCCGGATCCGGTTGGTAGTGCATCAGCGCCGCCGAGAGCGAGGCATCGGCCCGCTCCAGCTCCTTGAAGGCACCGACCCGGCTGGTGATGCGCCCATCGAGCTCGGGCAGAGCCACCTGCAGGCTGAGATCGAGCGGCCCGAGTCCGATGCTGCTGGCGGCCCATTGCTCACGGCTGCGGGTGCTGCAGAGCACCTGAATCACCGGCACGTTGAGGCGGTCCCAGAGCGGGGCTCCCAGACCCGCTTCCTCGAATTGCACCGAGGCGAAGGAGGTGGTGCACAGCACCCCCTGCACCGCTTCCCTGGCCAGCAGGTCGGCCACCCCCTGCTGCACAGCGGGATCACGCAGGCCACTCACCCACAGCGCCCGCGGGCAGAGCCCCTGGCCGCGCAGGGCCTGCAGGAGAGCGGTGGCCAGCTGATCGTCGCCGGCCTGCAGCAAGGCGCGATAGAGGATCACCCCCACCCGTGCCCCCGGTTCGGCGCGCCAGTCGTGGGGAAGGGGATCGGCCAGGGGCAGGGGCACAGGCGCTGTCGCCGCTTGGCCAGCGGCCAAGGTCTGCATGGTGTCGAGCACGCGGCGCAGGTTCTCGCCACCGCCCTCGCGCAGGCAGCGGCTGATCGCCACGGCCAGTTCCAGCGGCGTGTTGCCGGTGCTGGCCAGCTCGAGCTCCTCATCGGCCGTGCCGGCCGCCACGATCAGCTGGCGCCCGGGTTGGCGGTCAGCCCAGGCGCGCAGTTGCTCCAGTCCGTAACTCCAGTGGCCGCGTCCACCGAGCAGACGCACCAACACCACGCGGGTATTGAGCAGGCTGGTGGCGATGTAGTGATCAAGCACCGCCGGCGCGGCCAGCGCCGCCAGATTCAGGCCTCGCACCGGCGCCGCCTCGGGCTGCTGCGCGAGGGCGGCCGCCAGGGTTTGCAGATCGGTGTCCGAACTGCTGAGCACCAGCAACGGCGTGGAATCCTGCTCCACGAAGGGGGTGTCCTCAAGGCCGGAGGGCAGGCCAGGGACGGCGGCAAGACGATGCATCACGCCATCTTCGGCCCCGGCAGTGAGAAGATCGCACCAGCGAACGCCGCCGGCGCCGCATCACCACGCGCTTCCGCATGCAGAAGTTTCTTCCTTACGCCTGGTTCGGCGGCCGCTGTGTTCCCTTCGGTG
Source organism: uncultured Cyanobium sp. (assembly GCA_937919075.1). Classification (GTDB taxonomy): domain Bacteria; phylum Cyanobacteriota; class Cyanobacteriia; order PCC-6307; family Cyanobiaceae; genus MW101C3. Next base: position 8,075 of record CALFOF010000222.1, read on the forward strand.
AAGCCACGATTTCGGTGGCCACCCATGCCCTGCATTACGGCACCGGCGCCTTCGGCGGCATGCGGGCCCTGCCCAACCCGGCCGACCCCAACGAGATCCTGCTGTTTCGCGCCGACCGGCACACACGCCGCCTCTCCCAGAGCGCGCGGCTGCTGTTGGCCGAGCTGCCGGAAGCCACGGTTCTCGATGCGATTCACCAGTTCCTGCAGGCGAACCGTCCCACCACACCGATCTATCTGCGGCCATTCGTCTACACCAGCGACCTTGGCATCGCGCCCCGCCTGCACGACATCGAAACCGATTTCCTGATCTACGGCATCGAACTCGGCGATTACCTCTCCCCCGATGGGGTGAGCTGCCGTATCAGCAGCTGGTGCCGCCAGGAAGACCGCTCCCTGCCCCTGCGCGGCAAGATCAGCGGCGCCTACATCACCAGCTCCCTGGCCAAGACGGAAGCGGTCAAGAGCGGCTTCGACGAAGCCCTGCTGCTCAACAGCCGCGGCAAGGTGAGCGAGGCCAGCGGCATGAACCTGTTCATGGTGCGCGATGGCGTGCTGATCACCCCCGGGGTCGACCAGGACATCCTCGAGGGGATCACCCGAGCCAGCATTCTTGAGCTGGCGCGGGACATGGGCATCCCCACTCTGGAGCGGGCGGTCGACAAAACGGAGCTGTTCGTCGCCGACGAGGTGTTCCTCAGTGGCACCGCCGCCCGGGTCACACCGGTGCGTCGCGTGGAAACCACCGATCTGGGCGGACCGCGGCCGATCATGGAGAAGCTGCGCAGCGCCCTCACCGCGATCACCGAGGGCCGCGATCCCGCCTACGAGCACTGGGTCACCCGGGTGCGGCTTGATGGGTGAGCCGGCGGCACTTCCTAGAGTGGGTGCTGGCTTTGAACGCGTAACCGATGACGGCAGTGGTGCAGCAGGCAGGGGCGCCAGCGACCCAGCGCATGGGGTTTCTGGAGCGTCTCCACGCACCTGAGCGGCCGGTGCTGGTGTTTGACGGCGCCACCGGCACCTCGCTCCAGCAGATGGATCTCAGCGCCGACGACTTCGGTGGCGCGGCCCTGGAGGGTTGTAACGAGCAGTTGGTGTTCACCCGGCCGGATGCGGTGCAGGCCGTGCACCGTCTGTTCCTGGAAGCCGGCTGCGATGTGATCGAAACCGACACCTTCGGTGCCGCCTCGATCGTGCTGGCCGAATACGGCCTTGAAGACCAGGCCTTTGCGATCAACAAGCGGGCGGCGGAGCTGGCCTGTGCCTGCGCCGCGGAGTACAGCAGCCCCGCCAAGCCACGTTTCGTGGCCGGCTCGATCGGGCCCACCACCAAGTTGCCCACACTCGGGCACATCAACTTCGACACGATGCGTGACTCCTTCCAGGAGCAAGCGGAGGGTCTGATTGCCGGCGACGTGGACCTGCTGATCGTGGAAACCTGCCAGGACGTGCTGCAGATCAAGGCCGCCCTGCAGGGCATCGAAGCGGCTTTCAGCGCCAGCGGGCAGCGCCGTCCGCTGATGGTGTCGGTCACGATGGAAACCACCGGGACCATGCTCGTGGGCTCCGACATCGCCGCGGTGGTGTCAATCCTGGAGCCGTTCCCGATCGATGTGCTCGGCCTCAACTGCGCCACCGGGCCTGAGCAGATGAAGGAGCACATTCGCTACCTCAGCGAACACAGCCCGTTCGTGGTGAGCTGCATTCCCAACGCCGGACTGCCAGAAAACGTGGGCGGTGTGGCCCACTACCGGCTGACGCCGCTGGAACTGAAGCTGCAGCTGATGCACTTCGTCAATGATCTTGGTGTGCAGGTGATCGGCGGCTGCTGCGGTACCACCCCCGCCCACATCGCCGCCCTCTCGGAGCTCAGCGCCGATCTTCAACCACGCCAGCGGGCCGTGCGCCGGCCGGAGCAACGGCTGGAGCGGCCAGCCTTCCAGTACGAACCTGCGGCCGCCTCTATCTATGGGGTGACGCCTTATCACCAGGACAACTCCTTCCTGATCATCGGCGAGCGGCTCAATGCCAGCGGATCCCGCAAGGTGCGTGACCTCCTCAACGCCGAAGACTGGGACGGACTGGTGGCCGTGGCACGGGGGCAGGTGAAGGAAAACGCCCACGTGCTTGATGTCAACGTCGATTATGTGGGCCGCGACGGTGAGCGTGACATGCGTGAGCTGGTCAGCCGGCTGGTCACGAACGTGAACCTGCCGCTGATGCTCGATTCCACCGAGTGGCAGAAGATGGAAGCCGGCCTGAAGGTGGCGGGCGGCAAGTGTCTGCTCAACTCCACCAACTACGAAGATGGCGATGAACGCTTCTTCAAGGTGCTCGAACTGGCCCGTCGTTACGGCGCTGCTGTGGTGATCGGCACCATTGACGAAGAGGGCATGGCCCGCACCACCGATCGCAAGTTCGCCATCGCCCAGCGCGCCTATCGCGATGCCCTGGAATTCGGCATCCCTGCCCACGAAATCTTCTACGACCCCCTGGCACTGCCGATCTCCACCGGCATCGAGGAAGATCGCCTCAATGGGGCCGCCACAGTGGAGGCGATCCGCCGCATCCGCACCGACCTCCCGGGTGTGCACGTGGTACTGGGAGTGAGCAACATCAGTTTCGGGTTGTCACCTGCCGCGCGAATCACACTCAACTCCGTGTTCTTGCATCAATGCTGCGTTGCCGGCATGGATGCGGCGATCATCAGCCCAGCCAAGATCCTGCCGCTGATCAAGATCAGCGAAGACCACCAACAAGTGTGCCGTGATCTGATTGCTGATGCGCGCCGGTTCGATGGCGATGTCTGCACCTACGACCCGCTCACAACGCTCAGCACCCTGTTTGAGGGAGTGAGTGCGCGCGAAGCACGGGATGCGGGGCCGCAGCTGGCGGATCTGGAGGTGGAGAAGCGCCTCACCCAGCACATCATCGATGGGGAACGCATCGGCCTGGAAGCTTCACTGAATGAAGCCCTCGCCCAGTACCCGCCGCTGCAGATCATCAACACGTTTCTGCTGGATGGCATGAAGGTGGTGGGGGAACTGTTCGGCTCCGGCCAGATGCAGCTGCCCTTCGTGTTGCAGAGCGCCGAAACGATGAAGTTCGCTGTGGCGTTCCTTGAGCCCTACATGGAACGGTTGGAGGGCGAGAGTTCTGCCAAAGCCAAGTTTCTGATCGCCACAGTGAAAGGCGATGTGCACGACATCGGCAAGAATCTTGTGGATATCATTCTCACCAACAACGGCTATGAGGTGGTGAATCTGGGCATCAAGCAGTCGGTGGAAGCGATCATCGAAGCCCAGAAGCTGCACCAGGCCGATTGCATCGCCATGAGTGGCCTGCTGGTGAAGTCCACCGCCTTCATGAAAGACAATCTTCAGGCCTTCAATGAGGCGGGGATTCAGGTGCCGGTCATCCTTGGTGGGGCGGCGCTGACCCCCCGATTCGTCAACAAGGATTGCCGCTCGGTCTACCGGGGTCAGGTGATCTACGGCCGTGATGCCTTCGCTGATCTACGTTTCATGGATGCACTGGTGGAGGCGAAAAAGCAAAACAACTGGAGCGATGCGGAAGGCTTCAGCGGCGAGATTCCGCCCGGACTTGGGCTGGAGCGTGCCGAAGACAGCGCCGATGACGCCACGGCAGCCGCCCCCGCCAGCGCAGATGGGGCACCAGCAACCCCCACATCACCAGCGGCGGCGGCGCCCAACGACAATCGCTCCGAGGCGGTTCCAGAGGAGCCCGCCATTCAGCCGCCGTTCCTCGGCAGTCGCGTGCTCGATGAGCAGGCGATTCCGCTGGCTGAGGTGTTCGCCTATCTGGATCGCAATGCCCTGTTCGCCGGCCAGTGGCAGTTGCGCAAGACGCAGCAACAGAGCCGTGACGACTACGAGCAGATGCTGGCGGCCAAGGCGGAACCGGTCTTGCAGCACTGGCTGCAGCGCTGCCTGGAGGAACAGTTGCTCACCCCGCGTGTGGCCTACGGCTACTTCCCCTGCGGCCGGCACGGCAACGCGCTGGTGGTGTTTGATCCGGGCGCCCCCGAGCGGGAACTGGGCCGTTTTGAGCTGCCGCGTCAGCGCGGCGGCAACCGCTATTGCGTCGCTGATTTCTACCGCGACCTCCACGACGGCCGGCCCACCGACGTGCTGCCGATGCAGGCCGTCACGATGGGGGAGAAGGCCACAGGCTTTGCGCGCGAGCTCTTCGGCGCCGATCGCTACACCGACTACCTCTATTTCCACGGCCTCGGGGTGCAGATGGCCGAAGCGCTGGCCGAGTGGACCCATGCGCGCATCCGCCGCGAACTGGGCTTTAGCGCCGAGGAACCCAGCGCCCTGCGCGATGTGCTCGCCCAGCGCTACCGCGGCAGCCGCTACTCCTTCGGCTACCCCGCCTGCCCCAACGTGGCCGATTCCCGTCCCCAGCTGCAGTGGCTGGAAGCGGGTCGCATCGGGCTGAGCATGGACGCCAGCGACCAGCTGGAGCCCGAGCAGAGCACCACCGCCCTGGTGGCCCTGCACAGCCAGGCCCGCTACTTCAGCGCCTGAGGCCAGCCCAGGGCGTTGGCAAGCTGGGGGATTAGCAAGCTGGGGGCGGTGGCAGGCTGGGGTCGCTCTCTTGCACT
>CALFOF010000223.1 GCA_937919075.1 uncultured Cyanobium sp.
GCTGGTTCTCATGGATCGGGATGGTGAAGGGCAGCCGCCCTGAGGGCGACACCGACCCCAGCAGCACCTCCGCCAGGGCATGGCCCCCCTGCTCGCCTGGGTACCAGAGCAGCAGCAGGCCCGGTACCAACCGATCCCAGTCACTGCAGCGGATGGCACCGCCGCCCATCAGCACCACCACCGTGCGCGGGTTGGCGGCAGCCACGCTCCGGATCAATGCCACCTGGGCCGGCGGCAGGCCCAGATCGGTGCGATCTCCGGCGGCGAAGTCGCCTCCCTGGCGAGCTGAGGCATGGCTTGTGAGCCAGGCGATCAGTTTGGTGACCCGCCGCCATTGGGGCCTGGTGGCCGGCCAGAGGCGACTGCGCAGCAGCCAGTTTGGTGGGGGGATCTGCTCCAGAATTGGGGCGATATCGCCGGGGTGGATGTGTTCCCCCTCCAGGCGCCAGTCAAGCCCCACCACCACCACGGCCCCATCGCAGGTAGCCGCCAGCCCGGCCGCCGCTTCGGGGTTGGAACCATCGCTGTAGCGGATGGGCAGATCCGGCCTCGCCTGCCGCAGCCCCTGCAGCGGCGTGACCACCACTCCCGCCGGCGGACGGGTGTCCGAGGAGCCGCGGTCGCCGAGGTTCAGCCGATCCGCCAGCTCCCCGATCACCGCCAGGGAGCCCAGATTCAGCAGCGGCAATGCCGGCTGGCCATCGAGAAGTGGCTCGTTGCGCAGCAGCACGATTCCCTGGCGTGCCGCCTCGCGGGCCAGGGCCAGATGCTCCGGGCAGCGGCGCACCGATGGCGGTTCATCGCCGGAGGGGATGCGCAGCTGCAGCCGTAGCTGGCGCAGCACGGCGTCATCGATCCGCTCCATCGCCAATCGGCCCTCGGCCAGGGCCTCCGGCAGGGAGCCGAGAAAGATCATCCCGAACGGCATCTCCAGGTCTAGGCCGGCCTGCAGGGCGGCGATTCCGTTGCGTACCCCGAAGATGAAGTCGCTCACCACCAGGCCCTGGAAGCCCCAGCAGCCCTTGAGAATCCGCGAGAGCAGCTCCCCGTTCTCGCCGCACCACTTCCCGTTTACCCGGTTGTAGGCGCTCATCACCGTGCCGGCGCCAGCCTCGATGCAGGCCCGGAACTGGGGCAGATATAGCTCCTGCAGCACCCGCGGGCTGGCCTGCACATCCACCAGGAAGCGGGAGCTGTCGATTGAATTGCAGGCGAAATGCTTGACGCAGGCGATTGCATGGCGCTCGATGCCCCGGGTCATCGCCGCCCCCAGCGCGCCTACGTGCAGGGGGTCCTCGCCATAGGTCTCCTGAGCCCTACCCCAGCCCGGATGGCGCAGCAGATTTACGCACACCGCCGCCAGCCAGTTGGCCCCGAAGCTGCGAGCCTCCCGAGCGATCGCAGCGCCGATGCGCTCCTCCAGCTCAGGATTCCAGCTGGCGCCTCGGGCCATCGGCACCGGAAAGGTGGTGGCGCCGCCCTCCAGCACCACGCCGCGCGGCCCATCCACGAAGTGGAGGCCGCCCAGGCCCAGCCGTGGCAGCTGTCCCGCCGGCCAGGGATGGCGGTGGGAGGCATCCCGCAGGGCGATGTCGACCATGCCCGACCAAAACGGCGTGTCGCCATCCAGCAGGTTGAGCTTCTCGCTGGTGCTCAGCTGGGCCAGCAGCGCCTGGGCGCGGGCCTCTGGATCAGCGGCTGGCAGGGTTGGGCTCATCACGATCTGGTCAGGGCGAACTGGTCAGCACCCCCTTGGCATGGGCTTGGCATTGGGTGGGGCCACTCATTCTTAGGCCCAATCGTGAATCCTGGTTGATAGCTGTATTGGTATTCCTGCGGGATTGCTATTCCTAGGGGATTGTTATCCCTAGGGGCGCCAAGTTGAGACCTGTTGCGCCTTTGCCGGCTCCTACCCAACCGGATTTGACGGCCCCTATGGTTTGGGCATCAAAGCTGATTTGAAGCCCTTCGTGAAGTCTCAACTTTTGTGACTTCACTCGCTCGGTTGACACGATGATCGTCTTTCTGCTACAGGCAGCCTGGCTAATTCCTTTCTATCCCCTGGCGGCGGCCGTGGCCTCGCTGGCCTGGTCGCCTGGGTTGATCTCCCGCACCGGCCCGCGGCCCTGCGGTTACCTCAATCTGCTGATGGTGGCGGTGGCCTTTGGCCACAGCCTGGTGGCGCTTACCGCCCTGCACACCAATGCCGCCGCCGGAGCCCAGGCCCTCTACCGGCCGATCAGCTTCGGCTGGACCTGGCTCAACTCGGGTGGCCTGCGGATCGGATTCGACGGGCTGGTGACCGAACCCGCCCTGATCGCCATGGCGGTGATCACGGGCTTGCACCTGCTGGTGCAGATCTATGCCATCGGCTACATGGAAATGGACTGGGGCTGGCCCCGCTTCTTCGGCTCACTCAGCTTCTTCGAGGCGGGCCTCTGCGCCCTGGTGCTCACCGATTCGGTGTTCTTCAGCTACGTGATCCTCGAGCTGCTCACCCTGGGCACCTACCTGATCGTGGGCACCTGGTACAACCAGCCCCTGGTGGTGAAGGGGGCCCGCGATGCCTTTCTCACCAAGCGCATTGGCGACCTGATCCTGCTGGCTGGGGTGATCGCCCTGTTGCCGGTGAGCGGCACCTGGAACTTCCATGGCCTGCAGGGCTGGGCCGCCGACCTCACCAACAACGGCACCCCCTTGCCACCGGGCTTCCAGCTGATCCTGCTGGCCCTGATCGCCGGGCCGATGGGCAAGTGCGCCCAGATTCCCTTGCACCTCTGGCTCGATGAGGCGATGGAGAGCCCCCTGCCTTCCACCGTGCTGCGCAATTCCGTGGTGGTGGTGGGTGGCGCCTGGGTGCTGCTGCGGTTGGAGCCCCTGCTGGAGCTCAGTCCCTTCGTGCAGGCGGTGCTTGTGGTGGTGGGTGGCTCCACCGCCGTGGTGGCCTCTCTGATTGCGCTGGCCCAGGTGGATGTGAAGCGGGCCCTTTCCTTTCTGGTGAGCAGCTGGCTGGGGCTGCTGTTTGTGGCCGTGGGCCTGGGTGGCACGGCCGTGGCCGACCACCTGCTGCTGGTGTATCCGCTGCCGATGGCCCTGCTGTTGATGGCGATCGGCACGATCGTGATCAGCAACGTGACCCAGGACCTCACCCAGTTGGGGGGGCTCTGGAGCAAGCGGCCCCTGATCGGCATCGCCTTCCTCGTCGGCGCGGGAGGCCTGATGGGCTTGCCGCCGTTCGCCAGCTTCGCCGCCCTGCGCGAATTGCTCGCCCTCACGGCGGCGAGTGGCCATCCCGTGCTGCTGGGGGGCGTGGTGCTGGTCACCAACGCCCTGATCAGCGCCGGCCTGATCCGGGTTTTCGGCCAGATCTGGGGAGGTCGACCCACCCCGTTCACCACCCGTTCTCCGGAGGTGCTCTGGTTGATGGTGCTGCCCACCATGGTGCTGGGGGGCATGGTGCTGCATCTCCCCATGCTCCTGGTGGCCAATGGGGTCTATTCCCTCACCCCCCTCGCTGGTTGGGGGCCTCTGGCCTGGCCCCTGATCGCCTCCACCCTGGTGGGTGGAAGCCTCTCGGCAGCCTTTTACCTGCGCCCCCACGGCCTGGCCCAGCTGCCGGCCTCCCTCGGCGGCCTGCAGGATTGGCTCGCCCACGACATGCAGACCGAGCGCTTCTACCACCGCACCGTGGTGGCCCTGGTGCTGGCCCTGGCCCGCTTCGGGGCCTGGAGTGACAGCCGCCTGGTGGATGGCTTCAGCGGCGGCACCGGTGCCGTAGCCCTGGAGGGAGCCCGGCGCCTCAGCCTCACGACCTCCGGTCGCTCCCAGGCCTATGCCCTCACCCTGGTGCTCGGGGTGTTGCTGATGGCGGCCTGGCTGATTGCCGTTGATCTGCCGCCCGTGTCCATCGCTCTGCCCTGAGGCCGCCGCCATGACCCTGCTGCTGTTGCTCTTGCTTCCCCTGCTGGTGGGCCTGCTGCTGCCGCTGCTCCCTCCTGGCCGCCCAGGATTGGTGCGCGGCCTGGCCGCCGGTGCCGCCCTGGCCCAGCTGCTGGTGGGCCTGCTGGCCTGGCGCCAGCCACCCCCTGCCCTGACCCTCGAATGGGTGCCCCGGCTGGGGTTGGGCCTGGATCTGGGCCTCGATGGGCTGTCGCTGCCGCTGGTGCTGCTCACGGGCCTGATTACCGCCATGGCGGTGCTGGCCTCCCCCGCAGACCAGGGTCGCCCTCGCCTCTATTTCTCCTTGATGCTCGCCACCAACCTGGGGGTGATGGGGGCTTTCTTGGCCCGCAACGCCCTGCTGTTCGTGTTGGCCTTCGAGCTCGTGCTGATCCCCACCACCCTGCTGGTGGCGATCTGGGGCGGCGAGCGCCGTGCCGGGGCCGCAGTGCGCTTCCTGCTCTATGGGGCGGTGTCTGGCCTGAGCCTGCTGGGCGGCGTACTGGCCTTCGGCTGGTTCGGTCAGGGCGCCGCCGGCGCCGACACCGCTGTGAGCTTCAGCTTCGAGGCCCTTGCCGCCACGCCCCTGCCGGCCTCGGCCCAGCGCTGGGTGCTGGCCCTGCTGGTGCTCGGTTTCGGCATCAAGCTGCCGGTGGTGCCCCTGCATGGCTGGCAGCCGATCAGCTACGCGGAAGCACCGCCGCCGGTGGTGATGCTGCTGGGGGGTGTGGTGTCGAAGCTGGGGGCCTATGGCCTGCTGCGCTTTGGTGTGGGCCTGCTGCCCGAGGCCTGGAGTGCCTTTTCGCCCTGGATCGCCGCCGCAGGTGCCGTGAGCGCGGTGTACGGCGCCCTCAATGCCGTTGCCGCCACCGACATCCGCCGCCTGATGGCCTACAGCTCCCTCGGCCACATGGGCTTGCTGGTGCTGGCCCTGGCAGCCGCCACGCCGATGAGCCTGCAGGGAGCCATGGCCCAGGTGCTGGCCCATGGCCTGATCGTGGCCCTGCTCTTTGACTGCGTGGGGTTGATCCAGCGCAAGACCGGCACCACCATGATCGGCGAGCTCTCTGGCCTGATGAACCCGATTCGGGGCCTGCCCTTCACCATGGGCCTGATGCTGCTCGCCCTGATGGCCGCCGCAGGCATCCCCGGCCTGGCGGGCTTCCCGGCCGAACTGCTGGTGTTCGAGGGCAGCTGGACCGTGTTCCCCCGGGCCACCCTGATCTGCCTGGTGGCCTCGGGCTTCACCGCTGTCTACGCGGTGCGGCTGTTCAACCGGGTGGGCTTCGGCCGGCTCGATAACAGCCGCGCCGACTGGCAGAGCACCCGACTGGCCGAACGGCTGCCGGCCGTGGTGCTCACCACCCTGGTGGTGCTCGCCGGCATCTGGCCTGCCGGGCTCACGGCCTGGAGCGAGGCCAGCACGGCCGCCATCGCCCTGCGCCACAGCGATCCGGTGGTTCAGCAGCTGGCCCTGGCTCCTTCTACGTCGTCGTTGTCACTGCCCGCATGATCCCCCCCTCCACCCACCGCTACGCCGAGGTGATCCATCGGCTCGAGGCGGGGGGCTCGATGTTGCCCGACACCCCGGAAAACCTTCAGCAGATCATCGGCATCTATAAGGCCTATGCCGTGCCGA
>CALFOF010000224.1 GCA_937919075.1 uncultured Cyanobium sp.
CTGCACCAGGGCAGCTACGGCCCGGCCTGGCCCGCCGATCGGGGGCCGTTTCCCGGCGGCGGCACTCCGGTGCAGGGGCTGGTGCTCTGCGGCGCCGGCGTGTTCCCCGGCATCGGCGTACCGCCGGCGGCCGTGAGCGGTGCCATGGCGGCCCACCACTTCGTGGACGCCCGCCGCCAGCGGCTGCTGCTGCAGGAGGTGGGCATCCTGGCGGCCTGAGTCGGCGCGGCTGTGGCGGCCGTGCACGCGCGGTGGCATCGCAAAGGACCAGGTCAGCGGGTGCAGTTCCGCTCGCCCTTGTCCTTCAGAGCAGTTACCTGTTTAGTGCCACCAGGTTGTTCCGGCTGACAAAGGGGTGTGAGGTCGACAGGGTTGTGGTGCGACCCAACAGCCCAAGACCTCACAACCCATGCATACACACCCCAATGCCCGCCTGACACCGATCGGTCGGGACCGCCTGATCCGGCAGCATCTCGATGAGGGCAGGAACCTTGCTCAGCTGGCCGCAGACCACGGGATCAGTGAGCGCACCGCCCGCAAGTGGCTGGCACGATTCCGTTCAGGCGGTTTGGCGGCACTGGCGGATCGTCGTAGCGTTCGCCGCACTCAGCGGCAGACGATCGATCTGCAGCAACTGCAGCAGGCTGTGGAGCTCAGGCACCAGCGCTGCACCCTCCGCAAGATCGCCAGACTGCTGCTGGTGCCCATCACCACCCTGGCCCGGGCGATGCGGCGCCTGGGGCTGAACCGGCTCCGCAACTTCGATCCCAAACCACCGGTGCAGCGGTACCAGTGGGAGAAGCCGGGAGACATGATCCATGTCGACATCTAGCCGCAGGCTTCTCCGAAGGAGTGGCAACTGGCCCGCTTTGAGCGGGCCGACCACGGTGGGTTTCCTGAGCCGTGCGGTGGCCTGGTTCAACGGCCAGGGCGTTGAGTGCAAGCGGGTGCTGAGCGACAACGGGTCTGCTTACAAATCTCACGGCTGGAGAAAAGCCGCTCAGGCCATGGGATCGAAGGTCAAAAAAACAAGGCCCTACACCCCTCGGACCAATGGCAAGGCCGAGCGGTTCATCTAGCCGCAGGCTTCTGCGTAGGCGAAGCCTTCTCGAAGAGAAGCAGTGGACACTGCTGGAAGAGTGGGCCTACGTGATTCCCTACGGCAGCTCAACCGCCAGGAACGAGCTTTTACCGGCTTACTTGCGGATCTATAACGGCCGCAAGTGCCACATGGCCCTGGGTGGTCTCACCCCTCAGCAGCGGCTTGATCAGCTGCTGGCATGAACAACCTGGTGGAAAAGCACAGCTAAGTGGTGGGAGGATCCTTCTCCAACACAGCCATGAGAGAGCTTTTCAGGCCAGGCAGGTCATTCTGGATCGAATCCCAGAGAATCAGCTGATCCACGGCTTCGTACACATGGATGATTCGGTTCCGTGTTCCAACGATGCGGCGTAGATCGGGAATGATCGTGAGCACACTGGGATCGCCTTCAAGGGCCCGCTTGAGAGCCTCTCCGATGATTTCAAATTTGCGCTCCACAGCTGATTGGATCAGCTCATCGTCAAGGTAGTGGTCAAGCGTGCAGTTCTGGATGAAGCGTTCAATCGCCTCGATGGCCTCAAAGGCGTCAAGCAGGCGTTTCAGCGCCTCCCTTCGCATTTCAGAGTTCCAGGAGAAGCCGGCGTGAAGCGTCCACGTCGTTCCGGAAATAGGGATTGTGGATCATGGCTTCCGTCAAGAGATCTACCGGACGGCCGAAGAGGGCTTCCAATTCATCAGCGAAGGAACAGAAGCGCCGGGCGTAGCCCGGTTCCCGTTGGCCCGTCATCTGCACGATGAAGTCCAGGTCACTGCTGGCAGGGTCGAACAGGCCCTTCGCCGCCGAGCCGAACACTTCGAGACGATCCACGCCGTAACGGTTGCACAGGTGCCTGAGCGGCTCCAGCCGATCAGCCAGCAAGGGCAGCAGCGGGGCAACCGTTTCCATCGGGTCAGGCTAATGGGGCCCGGGTTTCCTTCACACCGCCAACGCCATCACCGGCAGCCACGCCGCCGGGATCTCTCTCCAGCCGCCAGCGAACCGCCATCGACCGCTCGTCCTTGTGGCTTTCGTAGCGCGTAGACCCAAGGCACACAATCAGCTCGGTGGCGCTGTGCTGGTGAGCGAGCGCGCCTTCGCGGTGGCGGCCGAGCACGCGCACCGGGATGGGTAGGGCCCAGGGCAGGGTGTGCAAGCGGTGGTCGGCGCGGTGGGCCGAGAGCTTCGTGGCCCGTTCTTCGTCGCTTCGCGATGATGAAGCCCATGACCACCACGCCGACACCTCTGGTGACTCGCGAGGCGCTGCTGGACTTCACGCAGCGGCTGGTGGAGCGCTATTCCCCTGAGAAGGTGATCCTGTTCGGTTCTTTTGCTCGTGGAGAGGCACGCTGGGATTCCGATGCCGACATCCTGGTGGTGATGCCCTTCGAGGGCCGCCGCCTGGCCAAGATCCGAGAAATGCGCCGTCCCTGCCCGGTGCTATTCCCGCTGGATTTGCTGGTCCGCCGGCCGGAGGAGATTGAGGTTCGCTACCGGGGGGGTGATCCTGTCGTGCGCGATGCTCTCGACCATGGGGAAGTCCTCCATGGTTGAACCCTGGTCGGCAGTTCCGGAGTGGATAGCCAAGGCGGAAGGCGATTGGGAAGCCCTGGAGATCCTTCTGACGAGCAACAGCCCCGGCTTGCGTGATGTGGTGGTGTTTCACGCCCAGCAATGTGTGGAGTAACTGCTGAAGGCTCGGTTGATCCAGCTTGGGCAGACGGTCGACAAGATTCATGATCTGGCTGCCCTGTCTCGCCAGCTGGAAGCCGTGGACGGCCAATGGAGCTGGGACGGTGGGGAACTAGCTGATCTCTCCTCAGGAGCGGTGCTTGCGCGTTACCCGGGTTTTGAGACCTCAGCCGAGGAACAGGCAGATCTTGTGCAGATCGCCAGCAAGCTCAGGCAGGCCCTGAGGATCCTGCTTGGCCTAGATCAGCAGGAAGATTGATCAAAACGACTGATGTCGTTGAAGCTCACACCGCCAACGCCGCAGCTATGCCAAGCAACAGCCCGGCACGAACGCCGCCGGAATCGCCCGCTGCAACCGCCAGCGAATCGCCATCGGCCGCTCGCCATCGTGGCTCACGTGATCGGCAAAGCCCAGACACAGGAACGGCAGCGTCACCCCGCCGCGCTTGTTTTCCTCGCGCACAAACAGCATCACCCGACTGCCGCGCTCAATGTGGTGGATGTATCTCTGCCCCGTGGATGAGGTTTCCCGCGTGTTGCTCTGGCTCTCCCAGTGGAACTCCCACGGAGAGATGGCGTAGTCGTTGTAGCGGGTGCTGGGGGAGAACAGGCGCTCACTCTTCTTGAGCGTGATGAAGAAGACGTCGCACTGGGTGGCGTCATCGAAGCCGAAGGCTTCTGCACAGCAGTAGAACACCCCCTCTCGGCCGGGGAAAGGGCGGGCCTCGTTCAGCAGCCCAAGGGCGGCGAACACCTCGGCGCGGGAGTAGCGGCCGTGGAGTTTCAGGGGGATGGGGGGCGGATCGGCGCGGCCCCAGTCGAGCGGGCTCACCAGGTGGTCGGTGCGCTCATGCAGCAGCGCGAACAGCTCCACCAGCTCGGCGCGGAGGTCGGCGGCGGCCCAGAGCCGCACCAGGGCCTCGGCCAGGGGCAGGTGCTGCCCTGCAGACTGCG
>CALFOF010000225.1 GCA_937919075.1 uncultured Cyanobium sp.
CCGGTGGCACGCTGGGTGCCGCCATCCCGGGGAGGGCCATGCCTGCCTTGAACCGATGCGCTGTGAGCGTCGTGCCGCGCCAACCCCTGCTCGACTGGGCCGTGGGGCTCGGCTTGGAGCTGCCGGGAGCCGCCGCGCGCGATGCCGGGCTGTATCTGCTCCCCCCCTATGCCACCGATGCCGAGGCGGAAGCGCTGCTGCGCCGCGCCCACGCCCTGATCTTTGAAACGGAACTGGCGGTGTGGTGCCCCGTGCAGCGCCTCTGGCCCCAGGACCGCAGCTATGGGGTGTTTCGCCGGTGGTTGGAGCCGCGCTTCCATCCCTTGGTGCAGGATCTCGTCGCCGGCGGCAGGCCCACGGTGTTCTCCCCCAGGGTGTCCTCTCTGGTCGCCGCTGCGGGCCGTGCTCCGGTGGCGGACGATGACGCTCCGCCGGAACGGAGGGGCATGCCGCTGCCGCTGCGGATCCTGGCCGGGGTCGGTGCTCTGTCGTTTCTGCTGATCGGTCTGAACAGCCTGCTGTTGCCTCCGGCGGCCCCACCGGCCTCCCCGCCGCCGCCACCGGCCGGTCAGGCGACCTGAGCGCGATGACGGCCGCTGTATCTGAAACCTTGTCTGCCGGAGCCGTGCTCGCGGCGGTGTTGCCTCTGGCCGTGGGCGCGGCCATGAGTCCGCTGGTGCTGGTGCTGCAGGTGCGGCAGTTGCTGGCGCCTGCCCTGTTGCCGCCGTGCCTGGTGTTGGCCAGCGGCCGCCGCGGCGAGCCAATGCTGGAGCGTGTCGGGGGTTGGCTGAACAGCCATCAGCGCCAGGTGAGCGCCGTGCTCTGCTTCCTGTTTGCGGCTCTGCTCACCATCAACGGGCTGGCAAGGCTGTAGGGCTGCGGAAGCCGCTCCACACCTTGAGCTGCTCAAGGGTCTGCAGCCCTTCACGCCGTTCCCCCCTGAGCGTCCAGGTGGGGTAGGCCCGCACGGCGGCGCTGCTGCACCGCTGCCGTCCTGCGTCGTCCTTGTCGCATTCCACGTAGGGGAGGCGGCGGCCCGCCTCGATGCCGAACAGGTTCTTCTGCTCAAAGCAGTAGGGGCACCACCAGGCGCCGTAGAACACGGCTCCCTGCTGGATCAGGAAGTCGACCAGGGCCAGTTGTTCGGCGTTGGAGGGCTGGAGGGCTTCGCCGAGGGTGCCGGTGGTTGTGGCTGCCGGCCTGGAGCCGGTGGCCACAACCGGTGCCGCCGCCAGCGCCGCTGGGCTCGACAGGCCCCCGGGGGCGCCAAAGGAGCCAACGGCGAGAACCAGGGCGAGCAGAGGCATCAGCGGCGCCAATCACGACCTGCAGCGTAGGCAGAGGCCGCCGGCTGCGTTCGGGCTTCCGCCCTCTGCCGGCCTTCCACCGCGCCGCTCCGGCTGAGAAACTGGAACCATTGAACGTTCTTGCTGACATGCCGGTGAGCCTGCCTCGATGAGCGCCAACGGCTATCGCGACTACTACAAGGTCCTGGGCCTCGAGCGCGGAGCCGATGCGGGCGCGATCAAGCGTTCCTTCCGCAAACTGGCCCGTCAGCACCATCCGGATGTGAACCCCGGTGACGCGGCAGCGGAGGCGCGCTTCAAAGAGATCAGTGAGGCCTACGAGGTGCTCTCCGATCCCGACAAGCGCCGCAAGTACGAGCAGTTCGGCCAATACTGGAGCCAGATGGGCGGCGGTGGCGCCCCCGGCGTCGATGTGGATTTCAGCCGTTACGGCAACTTCGACGACTTCATCAACGACCTGCTCGGTCGCTTCGGGGGGCCGGCCGGCCCCGGTGGCTTCGGCGGTGCACCAGGCGGTTTCGGCTTTTCCGGAGGCTTCCCGGCCGGCTTCGGCGGCGGCTTCACCCCCGGTGCAGGCCGGGCCAGCGGCGCCCAGCTGGATGCGGAAGTCACCATCACGATCACCTTCGCCGATGCCTTTCGCGGTTGCGAGCGCACCCTGGCCGTCAACGAGGAGCGGGTTCAGGTGCGTGTTCCCGCTGGCATGAAGAACGGCAGCCGCCTGCGGCTCAAGGGGAAGGGCAACCTCCAGCCCGGCACCGGCCGGCGCGGCGACCTCTACCTCAACCTCACCTTGCAGGAGCATCCGGTCTGGAAGCTGGAAGGGGATCAGCTGCGGGGGGATCTGCCGCTCAGCCTTGATGAGCTGGCCCTTGGCGGCGAGATCCGGGTCGTCACCCCCGATGGCGATGCCACCGTGCAGGTGCCGCCAGGCGTGGCCCTGGGGCGCAGCCTCCGCTTGAAAGGCAAGGGCTGGCCGCTGAAGGATGGCCGCGGCGACCTGTTGCTCACCCTCACCCTCGCCCTGCCGGACACCTACAGCCAGCAGGAACGTCAGCTGCTTGAACAGCTGCGCGATGCCCGTAGCACCGATCCACGCCGCGATTGGCGCAAAGCCGCCGCGCTCTGACCCCCACCGTTGCTGTGTCGCCGGGGGCAGGGAGCGCCGATCCGTAGGATCCGGCCAGCAGGTCTGCCCGCATGGAACTCACCTACCGTCCCCGTCGGTTGCGTCGCACCCCGGCGCTTCGAGCGATGGTGCGCGAGTTTCAACTCGACCCCACCGATTTCATCTACCCCCTCTTTGTGCACGAAGGGGCCAGCAACGAGCCGATCGAGGCCATGCCGGGCTGCCAGCGCTGGAGCCTCGAAGGGCTGGTGGAGGAAGTGGGACGAGCCTGGGATCTGGGCATCCGCTGTGTGGTGCTCTTCCCCAAAGTGGCCGATGGCCTCAAGACAGAAGATGGCGCTGAATGCTTCAACGAAGGCGGCCTGATTCCTCGCGCCATTCGCCGCTTGAAACAGGAACATCCAGCCATGGCGATCATGACTGACGTCGCCCTGGATCCCTATTCCTGCGACGGCCACGACGGCATCGTCAACAACGAGGGCGTGGTGCTGAACGA
>CALFOF010000226.1 GCA_937919075.1 uncultured Cyanobium sp.
CTTTTTCGTGTCCAGAGAGACCTTGCAAATAGCTGATTATTCGAGGTGCCCTTAACGTTGTTCTGAATGTTCCACGTCTGGGGTCCTGGCCGCTTCACCGCGCGCCGAGGCCCCTTTTTTGTGGAACGCTGCTGCGCGGGCTGCTCACCGCTCCTGCGCTGCGCCCGTGCCCGTGCCGGCTTGGGCATGCTCCAGCGCCGGGTCGAGCTGCAACCAGCCGGTGAGCAGCCCGCCGAGCACCGAGCTGAGCGCCAGGCCGGCCAGCACCGGCCCGGCTCCCCAACGGAGTAGCAACTCCGGCAACGAGAAGGCGGCGAGCACCGCACCGCCTTTGCCTGCGGCAGCTGCAAGGCCCGCCCCCTGGCCGCGCTGGGCCATCGGGAACACTTCCCCCGCCAACAGATAGGTGGTGGCATTGGGGCCGGCGTTGGTCATGAACAGGAACAGGCCCACCCCGGCGATCACCAGGCCGGGGGCCTGCACCGCGCTTCTGCAGCCCCAAGCCGCCAGCGCCAGTCCGGCGGCGCAGCCTGCGAAGCCGGCCACCTGCAGCCCGATTCGCCCCCACCGATCCACCAGCACGATCGCCAGGCCGATCCCGGCCACGAACAGCCCATCGGCGGCGGTGGCCCAGCCCAGGCTGTGCTGTGCCACGCCGCCCTCCACCAGGAGCTGCGGCAGGAAGATGCCCACCCCGTAGGTGCTGAGGTCCTGCACAAACCAGGGCAGCCCGGCCAGCAGCAGAGAGCGGAGCAACGGGGGCGCCAACGGGCTGGACGATCCCCCGTCTCCAACGGCGTGGCGCTGGAGAGAACCCGGCGGTCGCCAGCCGGGGCTTTCCGGTACCCCCAACCGCGCCCAGGTGAGCAGCAGCACTGGCAGCACCGGCAAGAGATAAAGGCTGCGCCAGCCCAGGGGCCCCGTGCCACCGCCGGCGGCCAGCAGCAACCCCAGAAGGCTGCCGCTCAGTGCCCCCACGGCCTGGCAGCCGAAGGCGCCCAGCACCAGTGGGCCGCGCCAGGCCGCCGGCAACTGCTCGGAGATCACCAGATGGCCGGTGGGGTAGTCGGCGCCGAGCGCCAGCCCGATCACCAGCAGTGCCGCCACCAGACAGGTCACGTTCGGACTGGCGGCGGCCCCCAGCAGCCCCGCCAGCAAGAGCACCATCTCGGCCAGAAACACCGGCCGGCGGCCCCAGCGGTCGGCCAGGCTGCCCAGCAGCGGCGCGCCCACGAGGATGCCGATCAGCGGTGCGGCCGCCAGCAGACCTGCCGCTGACGCGGCCGGCGCCAGCTCCCGTTGCACCAGCGGCAGGGCGATGCCCCCCATGAACACCACCAGCCCCTCCAGAAATTTGCCGGCGGCGGTGAGGCCCCAGATCCGCCAGTACGCAGCCGTGAGGGTGGGCCTGCTGCCAGAGATCACGGGCCTGGCGCCGGCGCCCAGGGCGGCATTGGCGGGGTGACCAACCAGGCCTCGCGGCGGGCGCGGGTGAGGGCGGTGTAAAGCAGGCGCCCATCCCAGCGTTCGCTTCTGGGCAGCAGCACCACCACCTCCTGGTATTGGCTGCCCTGCGACTTATGGATCGTGAGCGCCAGGGCCGGTTCCGCCCCTGGCAGGCGGGCGGGATGGAGCAACCGGGGGCCGGTCGTGTCGTCGCCGAACAGCAGCAGGGTGTCGCGTCCCTGCCGCACCACCACGCCCACATCGCCATTGGCCAGGTTCTGTTCCGCCAGGTTGCGGCTGCACAGCACCGGCGTGCCAAGCGGCCAGCAAGCCGCGCCCCGCTCGGCGGCCTCTCCCAACAGGCGGCGGTGCAGGGCCTCCACCCCCCAGCTGCCGCTGCGTACGGGCGTGAGCAGCACGCAGGCCTCCAGCTCGTTCAGCAGCGCCTGGGCCGTGGCCGGTTGGCTGGGATCGAAGGCCGCTGCCAGCGCGCCCAGCCGTTCCTGATGGGCGTGCAGCCGCTCCAGCGGTGCTTCGGGCAGCCGCGGCGGCTCGCAGCGCAGCCAGTGCAGGTTGTCGCGGGGGGCCAGTGCGGCGAGGCTTCGCTGCAGCCGGGCACCGGCGCCGTTGCGCAGCTGGGCGGCCACGGTGGCGATCGCCCCTTCGTTGCGGTAGGGCGTGGCTAGTTGCACCATCGCGTCCCCCAGGGAGGCCCGGCGGTGGTCGTCTTCAAGGGCGATCAGCACGGCACCAGGGCTCACCGGTGGCAACTGGGCCGGATCGCCCACCAGCAGCAGCTGGGCCTGCTGCGGCAGGGCATCGAGCACGGCCGCCATCAGCGCCAGATCCAGCATCGACACCTCATCGATCACCAGCAGATCGAGGGCGAGCGGGTGGCGGCGGTTGCGGGCGAAGCCATCGCCGCGGCTTTCCAGCAAGCGGTGCAAGGTGGTGCAGGGCAGGGCCATGCAGCGTTCGGCCAGGTCGTCGGGCAGGCGGTCCCCGCGTTCAAGGATCGCCTGCCGCAGCCGCGTGGCGGCCTTGCCGGTGGGGGCCGCCAGGTGCACGCGCAGGTCGGGGCGAGCCTCCAGCGCCGCGGCCAGCATCTGCACCACCGTGGTGGTTTTGCCGGTGCCCGGACCACCGCCGAGCAGCACCAGCCGCTGGGAGAGCAGGGCCTCCACCGCCCGCGCCTGCTGAGCATCGAGCTCTCCGCGGCGGCAGGCCACATCGCGCAGGCGTAGGCGATGCTCCAGCGGCAGCGCTGGCTCCAGCGGGCTCAGGGCCCGTTGCCGTAGCTGGGCCAGCACGTCATCGAGCTGGTCGCGCCAACGCCGCCAGGCCAGGCCACCGGCCGCCGTGCACACCAGCGGCGCCGGGCCCGCCTGCGCTGGTTCCCGGCCAACGTCGAGCAGGGGCGAGCGCTCCAGCGCTGCCCGGTGCCCCTCCGGCCAGAGGCCGGCAGCCAAGCTCTCTGCTCCGATCCCTTCCGGCGCTGATCCAGCGAGCGGCAGCTCCAGCTCGCCGCGCTGCACCGCCAGCGCCAGCGCCAGGATCAGCTCCTCCACCAGGGGATCGCGCTCCACCCCATACAGGCGGGGCAAGGCTTCGGCCAGGGCCATCCCCAGCGTCCAGCCGGGGCTGGTCGCCGTGCCCGGTGCCCCTCCCGTAGGTTCCGTCATGGCTGACCCTCCCGCAGGGCGTCGTCAAGGGCCAGCAGCCGGCCGGGATCAGCCATTTCCACGAACATTCCCGGCACCGCCGCTCCGGGCCCGCCCACCTGTGCGTGCTCTCCCGGCACCCCGCGCAGGAACACGTAGACATAGCCACCCAGGTGCCGCTCGGGGGTGTAGTGGGGCAGGCGCCAGCGCAGGTAACGGTGCAAGGCCACCAGATACAGGTGGGCCTGGAGCGGATAGTGATTCGCTGCCATCAGCGCCGCCATCGCCTGCGGGCTGTAGTGCAACGGACCGCAGGCCAGGGGCTGGCCGTTCTCGCTGCGCTCACCCAGCCAGTTGCTCTTCCAGTCGGCCACCCACCAACGCACCTCGCCAGCGGCGTCGGGAGCGGTGAACACCAGATCGATCGAGCCGGTGAGAAAGCCGCGGCTGGCCACTGGCAGCAGCTCCAGCTGGCTGGCGTAGGCGGCGCCGAAGGCCCCGCTGGGGTGGTCGCGGAACGGCGCCGCCAGCCCGGCGGCGCGCACCAGCGGCTGGCTCTGGGTGCCCTGCTCTGCCTGGGTGGCCAGGGGCAGGTCGAAGTTCATTTCGTTCAGCCGTCGTGTCAGCGGCAGATCGGCGAGGCGGAAGCCCCGCAGGGCGCCGCCCATCGGGGTGAGGCGCAGCTGCTCAAGGCCCGTCAGCACGGCATCACGTTGCTCCACGCCGATGCCGGCCCGCTCCAGCTCCAGCTCCACTAAGGCGGCGGTGGCGGGATCGGCAATGGCAGGGCGTTGATGGTCGACCTGTTCGAGGATGCGGTGCAGGCAATCGCCAGCGCCGGGCCCCCTCGGGAAATCCTGCAGCGGTCCGTGGGCGGCTGGGTCGGGGCTGGCTGGATCGGGGCTGGCTGGATCGGGGCTGGCTGCACCGGAGCTGGCTGGATCGGAGCTGGCGCTGGCCGCCGCTTCGATCAGGGGGGCGGCCGCCGGCGCCCCGATCGGTGGGGCAGCGGTGTTCGCATCGGTTTCCCGGCCTTCTTCGAGCGCCGCCGGGGCTATGGCGCCGCCGCTACTGCTGTGCGTCCAGCTGGAGTAGCTGCTGCGGCCCCAGTTCCCGTCAAGCAGCCGCTGCGGCACCGGGCCGGTGCACAAGCTGCCGCAGCGGGGCGGGTGCTGCCAGCGCCCCGCTGCGGCAGCCTCCGCCGGCAGCTGGATCCAGCTCAGGCCGCTCAGCGCGTCGCCCGGGCCCAAGGCCAAGGAGCTGGGGTCGTCGTCGCCGGGTTCGCCCAGGGGCTGATCGGGGAACAGCCAGGGCCGCAGTGGATTGGCCGCCTGGTCCTTGGCGGGGCCGTAGACGAGCACCAGCAACTGCATGGCCCGGGTGAGCGCCACATAGGCCAGCCGCTCGGCCTCCTGCGCCTCCGCCAGGTGTTTCTGCTGCCGCGCCCCCCGGCCCACGCCCCAGCGGGGGTCCAGGGAAATGTCAAGGCTGGGGGCCGCGGCACCAGGGGGCGTCCAGCGCACGCCCGGGGTGCTGCTGCCTGGCTGGGGCGCCTGCCAGAGATAGGGACAGATCACCACGGGGAACTCCAACCCCTTGCTGCGGTGCACCGTCACCACCCGCACGGCCGATTCCACCGCATCGCTGTGGGGCTGATGCCGTTCCGGCGGGTCGTTGGGCGGATGGCGGCGGCGGCGGCGTAACCAGTCGGCGGCGGCCACTGCCCCCAGCTGCTCGTTGTGCATCTGCTCCTGCACCAGCTCGGCGCATTGCTGCAGATCGGCGAGCAGCCTGCCGCTCTGCGACAGGCGCCCCAGCCCCTCGCCAGCCAACAGCTCGGCGAGCACCCCCAGCAGGCCCCGCGGCCCCAGCCCTTCCGCCAGCCGGGCCAGGCGGCCGGCCAGGGCATCCCAGTCGGTCGGGCTGGCGGCGGTGAGGCGCCGGGGACTCCAGCCCAGCAGGGGGGAGGCGGCCAGCAGCCGTTGGCGCGGGCCGCTGCTGGGTTCCGCCAGGGCATCGAGCAGGCGTTGCAGGGCGGCGGCCCCTTCGCTTTCGAACACATCGCCCTTGCTCACCAGCCGGCTGGCGATGCCCCGTTCCTCCAGGGCGCGCCGCAGGGCGTCGGCCTGGGAGTGGCGGCTCACCAGCAGACAGATGTCGCCCGGCTCCAGGGCTCGCTGCTCGCCGTGCTCGCAAACCTCAATGCCGCGCTGCAGCAGATCCAGTGTCAGCGCGCCGATCTGCTCGGGCAGGGTCTTCTCCAGCTCGGTTTTGCTGGGCAGCTTCGGCCCGGCGGCGGCGGATCCGGGCTCCGGCCCCAGCCACAGCAATTGCAGCGGCGCCTGACCCGGCGGAAGCCGCAGCTGCAGCGATTGCCGTTGCGGCTGGGCGATCACGGCGGGCACGGGCAGGCCGGTGCGCACCAGCCCCGGGGCCATCAAGCGGTTGAGCGCTGCCACCAGGGACCCGGAGGCGCGGAAGTTGTGGCGCATGCCGCGGATGGAGGGCTCCCCCGCCAGCTGCCGCGCCGCCAGGTAGGTGTCGAGATCGCCGCCACGGAAGCGGTAGATCGCCTGTTTGGGGTCACCCACGATCACCAGCAGATGCTGGCTGGCTTCAAGGTCGGGGGCGAAGGC
>CALFOF010000227.1 GCA_937919075.1 uncultured Cyanobium sp.
GGCCACCACGTTGCCAAGGGTCATGCTCAGCACCGCCAGCACGGTGAACAGCAGCTTCCATTGGGTGTCGAAGCTGTCGAAGCAGCCCACCAGCAGGCGCAGGGCCAGGGCAAAACCGGCGGCCTTAGAGCCCACCGACAGGAAGGCCACCACCGGGGTGGGTGAACCCTCGTAGACGTCAGGGGTCCACTGGTGGAAGGGCACCGCAGCGATCTTGAAGGCCACGGTGGCGAGCACGAACACCAGGGCCAGGGCCGTGACCGGCGTGGCGCTGGTCTGCAGGGCCACGCCGACCGCATCAAGGCCGGTGGATCCGCCTGTGAGGCCGTAGAGCAGGGAAGCGCCGTAGAGGAACACCGCAGCAGCGGCGGAACCCACCAGCAGATACTTGAGGGCCGCCTCACCCGAGCGGGCATCGCGCTTCATGTAGCCCGAGAGCAGGTAGCTGGACACCGAAAGGGTTTCCAGCGACACGAAGATGCTGACCAGATCGGTGGAGCCGCACAGGAACATGGCACCGAGCGTGGCCGCCAGCAGGATCGCTGCGTATTCACCCACCGGGCTGCCGCTGCGCTCCACGTAGCGCCAGCTGATCATCAGCGACAGCAAGGTGGAGGCCGCCACCACGGCGCGGAAGGCCACTGCCAGATCGTCGGCCAGGAAAGAACCGAGGAACGAAGGCTCAAGCGGCGCATTCCATTGACGCGCCAGCAGCACCAGAGCAGTGCCCAGGCCGGCGTAGCAGATCGGCGGCACCCAGCGGACAGCCGCTTCCTCACCGGCCAGATCCACCAGCAGGCAGACCAGCAGGGCAATCAGGATGGCTGCCTCAGGCGCGATGGCGCCGGTATTCAGCTGGGCGGCTGTGATGCCCAGGCCGATCGCTGGCGCTGTGGCCGGGGCGGCGGCGGCCAGGTGGGGCAGTTCCGTCAGGGCGGGAAGGACGCCAAACAGATCCATGTCGGCTTCTAACGATCGCCTGGTCGAGCGGACTGTAGCGGCGGCGTCGCGCGTTCTCAGGCGGGATGGGCCGCCGATGCGATAAAGAGGGAACCGGTTCATCGCCTGCCTGTGGCGCACACCCTGGTCATCGTCGAGAGCCCCACCAAGGCCCGCACCATCCGCGCCTTCCTGCCGAAGGAGTTCCGGGTGGAGGCGTCGATGGGGCACGTCCGTGACCTGCCCAACAACGCCAGCGAGATTCCCGCCGCCTACAAGGGCGAGAAATGGGCCAACCTGGGCGTCAACACCAGCGAAGATTTCGCGCCGCTCTACGTGGTGCCGAAAGACAAGAAAAAGGTGGTGAAGGAGCTCAAGGACGCGCTCAAGGGCGCCGACCAACTGCTCCTGGCCACGGACGAAGACCGGGAAGGGGAGAGCATCAGCTGGCACCTGCTGCAGCTGCTCAGCCCCAAGGTGCCGGTCAAGCGGATGGTGTTCCACGAGATCACCAAGGACGCCATCCAGCGCGCCCTCGATCAGACGCGCGAACTCGATATGGAGTTGGTGCACGCCCAGGAGACCCGGCGCATCCTCGACCGCTTGGTGGGCTACACCCTCTCGCCGTTGCTGTGGAAAAAGGTGGCCTGGGGGCTGTCCGCCGGCCGGGTGCAATCGGTGGCGGTGCGGTTGCTGGTGCAGCGGGAGCGGGCCCGGCGGGCCTTCCGCAGCGGCAGCTACTGGGACCTCAAGGCCGAGCTGCAGCAGCCGGGTGGCCGTTTCGACGCCAAGCTCACCCACCTGGCCGGCGAGCGCATCGCTCAGGGCAGCGATTTCGACGAAAGCACCGGTGGGCTCAAGCCCGGCAGCAAGGTCAAGCTGCTGGCGGAGAGCGAAGCGCGGGCCCTGCGCGAGAGCGTGCTCGCCTTGCCCTGGCGGGTGGAGCAGGTGGAGGAGAAGCCCACAGTGCGCAAGCCCGTGCCGCCCTTCACCACCAGCACCCTGCAGCAGGAGGCGAACCGCAAGCTGCGGCTCTCGGCCCGCGAAACCATGCGCACGGCCCAGGGCCTTTATGAGCGCGGCTTCATCACCTACATGCGCACCGACTCGGTGCACCTCTCCGAGCAGGCGATCAGCGCCGCCCGCGCCTGTGTGGCTGAGAAATACGGCGACACTTTCCTGAGCCCCGCTCCGCGGCAGTTCAGCACCAAGAGCCGCAATGCCCAGGAGGCCCACGAGGCGATCCGCCCCTCCGGTGAACGCTTCCGCACCCCCAACGACACCGGGCTCGACGGCAAGGATCTCGCCCTTTACGAGCTGATCTGGAAACGCACCGTGGCCAGCCAGATGGCCGATGCACGGCTCACGATGCTGGCGGTGGAGATCGCCGCGGGCGAAGCCCGCTTCCGGGCCAGTGGCAAGCGCATCGATTTCGCCGGCTTCTTCCGCGCCTACGTGGAAGGCAGCGACGATCCCGATGCGGCCCTGGAGGGGCAGGAAGTGCTGCTGCCCGCCCTGGCCGTGGGCGATGCACCGGTCTGCAAGGGGGTGGAGGCGCTCGGCCACCAGACCCAGCCGCCGGCCCGCTACAGCGAAGCGGCACTGGTGAAGATGCTGGAGAAGGAAGGGATCGGCAGGCCGTCCACCTACGCCAGCATCATCGGCACAATCACCGACCGTGGCTACGCCACCCTGGCCGGCAACGCGCTCACCCCCAGCTTCACCGCTTTCGCGGTGACCGCCCTGCTGGAGGAGCACTTCCCCGACCTGGTGGACACCAGCTTCACCGCGCGGATGGAGAACACGCTCGACGAGATCTCCCACGGCAAGGTGCAGTGGCTGCCCTACCTGAACAGCTTCTTCAAGGGAGAAAAGGGGCTGGAAACCCAGGTGCAGCAGCGCGAGGGCGACATCGACCCCACGGCGTCGCGGACGATCGTGATGGAAGGCCTCCCGTGCGTGGTGCGGATCGGCCGGTTCGGCGCCTACCTGGAGTCGAAGCGGGTCGCCGACGATGGCAGCGAAGAGCTGGTGAAAGCCACCTTGCCCCAGGAGATCACCCCGGCGGAGCTCGATGCCGAGCATGCCGAACAGATCCTGCGCCAGAAAACCGAGGGGCCCGAATCGCTGGGGGAAGATCCCGAAACCGGCGATGCGATCTACCTCCTGTTCGGCCAATACGGCCCGTACCTGCAACGGGGGCAGGTGAGCGAGGAGAATCCCAAACCAAAGCGGGCCTCCTTGCCCAAGGGCGTTAAGCCCGAGGATCTCAGCCTCGAGGATGCGCTGGGGCTGCTGCGTCTGCCGCGTCTGTTGGGCGAACACCCCGATGGCGGCCGGATCCAGGCCGGCCTGGGCCGCTTCGGGCCCTATGTGGTGCACGACAAGTCCAAAGGCGAAAAGGACTACCGCTCGCTCAAGGCCGAAGACGACGTGCTGCTGGTGGGGCTGCCGCGCGCCATCGAGCTGCTGGCCACCCCCAAGCGGGGCCGGGGCGGCCGTACGGCCCTCAAGGATCTGGGCCTCCCCGAGGGGGGTGAGGAAAGCATCCAGGTGTTCGATGGTCCCTATGGCCTCTATGTGAAGCAGGGCAAGGTCAACGCCTCGCTGCCGGAAGGCGCCACGGCGGACACGATCACGATCGAGCAGGCCGTGGAGCTGCTGGCCGCCAAGGCCGCCAGCGGCAAGACCAAGGCCCGCAAGCCCGCCGCCCGCTCCACGGCCAAGCCGGCCGCCAAGAGCACCACAGCCAAAACCACCTCCGCCAAGCCAGCCGCCACCAAGGCCACCAGCACCAAAACCACCGGTCCATCGGCGGCAAGTGCCAAGGGCGGGACGGCGGAGGCCAAGGCCGCCAGCGGAACCACCAAAGCCAAGCCGCCCGCCACCACCAAAACCGGGCGCCCCCGCGCCAGCGCCGTGCGAATCATCAAGGCCGCCTCCGGCTGATGGCCCCCTCTTCCCGCCACACCCTTCCCCTGCTGGCGACGCTGTTGCTGGCGCTGGCGGGCTGTGCCGGCACCCCTTTCGGCCAGCAGCTGGCGGCAGGGTTCGATTCCCCTGCGCCACCGGCGGCCGCGACGCCCCCCGCCTCCGGCGCCAACCGTCCTGTTGCCGTCACCGGCAACGCCGTCTCCCCTGCAGGCTCGAATCCCGCCGCACCTGCAGCTGGGGCCACTGCCACCATCCCGGCCACGGCTGCGCCGGCCACCGCCCCAGGCACACAGGCGCCATCTCCTCCCACGCCGGCGGCGCCGGCCCGCCCCACCAGCGGCTCCAGCGCGGTCAACCGCCCGGCCGGGAGCCAGGCGCCGGCCGCTGCCGTGCCCTACCGGATCACCCTGAAGCTTCCTGGCGCCGATCCCTCCGCCCCTGCCGAAGCGGTCACCAAAGTGCTGCGGGCCGCTGGCCTGCGCTTTGAGGTGGAGACAATCGAGCGGATCCCCACCCCCGAAGCCGCTGTGGCGGCGCCGAAGTCCACGCCGGCGCCGCCGCCACGCTGAGCCGCCGCCATGCCCCCCTCCCCCCACCGCCTCAGCCGGCGCCAGGCCCTGCAGCTGGTGGAAACCGCCTACATGGCCGCCGCCACTGCCCTGCTCTGGGCAGGCCTCTACTACCTGCCGGTAGGGGGCGCCCTGTTCCGCCTTGCCCTGCCCCTACCGATTGCCCTGCTCCTGCTCCGCCAGGGCTGGCGCTGTGGCTGGGAAGGGGTGGTGGTGGCCTCCCTGCTGCTGGTGGCGCTGATGGGCCCGATCCGCGGACCGCTGGTGCTCTTCCCCTATGGAGCGCTGGCGCTCTGGCTGGGCTGGGGCTGGCGCAGCAACTGGAGCTGGTGGCTCACCTGGGGCGTGGGGCTGGTGATCGGCGCAGCCGGCTTCCTGGTGCGGATCACGGTGCTGTCGGTGCTGGTGGGCGAAAACCTGTGGGTGCTGATCACAGCCGCCGCCTCCGGGCTGCTGGAGCGCATCAGCGGCCTGCTGAACCTGGGCGGTGGCCCCGACCTGCTGCAGGTGCAGGCCCTGGCCCTGGGGTTGGTGGTGGTTCAGAACCTCATCTACGTGCTGGCCTTGCACGCGGTGGCCTACTGGATTTTTCCCCGCTTGCAGGCACCGATCCCCGAACCGCCCGATGCTTTGCGGGCCCTGGTGGCCCTTGACCCGCTCTGAGCTGGTGGACGACCTGTGCGCCTGCCAGGAGGGCCGGGCCAAGAAAGCGGCGTGCAGGCCTGTGCTGAGGCGATGGCCGGTGGGCCCGTGGTGTTGAGACGTTTATCTGGAGACCAGTGGTGCTGCAACTGACGGGCGACGCCGATCAGGCCGAACGCTGGGCCAAGCAGATGGCTGCCGGCTGGCAGGACGCCCTGGTAGTGCTGCTGCTGGCCGGCACCGACACCGCCGCTGTGCCGGGCATCTCCGCAGCCGGAGCCACCCCGGACTCCCGCCGTCGCACAGCTGCCGCCGATGCCGAGCTGCTGCTACTGGGCCCAGACACCCCCCGGCCCCACGCCCTGCCGCCCCTGCCGGCAGGCGTCAGTCCGGCGCTGATCTCCCACGTGGTGGTGCGTGAGCTGCAGCTCACGCCCCTGGTGGTCGACCTGGGTTGCCCGGTGGCACCTGCGGTGCCCCACATCCGCCTGGGGCAGCAGCCGGCGCTCTGCCTCAGCAGCGGCCGGGCCATGGGCGAGGAGCGGGTGCTGGCGCTGCTGGCGCTGGGGCAGCGTTGGGCGCGGGCCTGGCAGCAACGCTGGCAGGAGGCCCCACAAGTTCCGCCACTGGTGCTGGCCGAATGCGTGCCGGGCGGCACCAGTACCGCGCAGGCGGTGCTCACCGGTCTTGGCGTGGCGGCCGGCGGCCTGGTGAGCGGCAGCCTGCTCACCCCCGCCCACGGCCTGAAAGCGGCCCTGGTGGATCAGGGTCTACGGGCGGCGGGTCTGGCCATGGCCGGTGAGGCGGATGTGAATCCCGTGCGTGTGGCAGCGGCGGTGGGCGATCCGATGCAGCCGCTGGCGGCTGGCATGCTGCTGGCGGCGGCCGAAGGGCGCTGGCCGGTGCTGCTGGCCGGTGGCAGCCAGATGGCAGCGGTGCTGGCGCTGGCGCTGGCGCTGTCCGATGCACCGCTGCGGACCCGGCTGGTGGCGGCAGCGGCCCTGGGCACCACCGGCTGGGTGGCGCGGGAACCCAGCAGCGACCTGGCGCTGCTGCTGCAGCGCGTGGCGGACCGCTGGCGGGTGGCGCCACCGGCATGCTTCGCCACGCAGCTGTGCTTCAGCAGCTGCCGCAGCCCGGCCCTGCAGGACTACGAGCGCGGTTACGTCAAGGAGGGGGTGGGTGCCGGTGGCCTGGCCCTGCTGTGGGAGTGGAGCGGCCGCAGCCCCGCCGGCCTGGCCGCCGCCTGCGACCGGGCCCAGGAGCGCCTGATCGCCTCCCTTTAGGGTCCAACCATGCAGGAACGCTCTCCCCTTCCCGCCCGCTTCAGCCGCCGCCGCCTGCTGCAGGCCGGCGCCCTGGCCGGCAGCGGATGGCTGGTGGGCTGCGCCCGTGGTGCGTCCTCTTCCCCCACCCTCCTGTACAGCCGCAGCCAATTGCCTGCCGCCTGGGGCAAGCAGCTGCCTTCCCCCTGGCGAGGAAAGGCGCTGGAGGGTCCCGAAGCGGTGCTAGCCCAGCAGAACGATGCCGATCTGCTGCAGCTCTCCGATGGCTGGCTCGGCGCCCTGGAAGCCGACGCCCTGCAACCGTTCAGCTCGAGCAGCACCGCCAGCGCGCTGTTCGAGCAGCTGGCGCCGTTCACTGAGGCCGTACGCGCAGGGTTCCGAAATCCGCTGGCGGCGCCCGAAGGCTTGGCCGCACCTGCAGCAGCCCCCCCTCTGGCGCCGATCGCCTACCCGTGGGCCTTCGGCACCTGGGTGTTGGTGCTGCGCAACCGCAGCGATCTGAGCCGCCGCAGCGCAGAGGGCTGGAACCTCCTGCTGGATCCGAGCCTGCGCCAGCAGCTCGTGCTCCCCTCCAGCCCCCGCGTCGTGATCGAGCTGGCACTGCGCACCCTCAGCCCCGACACCGCTGCTGCCGGCAGTGCTCCTGCGGCTACCTCCGGCATTGACCGCCTCTCAGCAGCGGCGCTGCCCGGCCAGCTCAAGCGCCTGCGGCAGCAGGCCCTCGCCTTTGACGACAAGCACGGCTTGAACCTGCTGCTCAGCGGCGACGCCGAGGCGGCCGTATTGCCCAGCCAGCGGGTGCTGCCACTGCTGCGCAGCGATGCCAGGCTCACCGCCCTGTTGCCGGCCAGCGGTTCGCCGCTCTGGTGGAACCTGCTGCTGCGGCCGCGCCAGAGCCGCGAACCTGCACCTCTGGCCTGGATCGCCCGCAGCATGGAACGGCACACCCTCTATCGTCTGCTGGCGGCGGGCTGGGTGCCGCCGGTGAAGCGCCAGTTGCTGCGGGCCGCCCTGGAGCCATGGCCCGAGCACGTGGCGCGCCTGCTCTACCCCGACGACGCCGTGCTCGCGCGCTGCACCAGCCTGCCGCCATTGAACAGCGCCGATCGGCAGCGCTACCAGAGCCTCTGGAACGCCGCCGCCTGAGCCGGCAGCAGACCGTCACCTGAACTTCATTCAGCCCCATAAGCGTCGGCGCGGTGGCGCGGCCAGCAGGCGATGGGTGGCGGCCAGCAGGTGCGGGATCGGCAGGTCGTGGGGGCAGCGGGGCAGGCAGTCACCGCAGCGGTGGCAGGCGGACGCATCGAGCGCCTCCCACCAATGATCCGCCCTGCCGATCAGGTTGTAGCGCTCGCTGGCGAAGGGGGTCATGCCATGGCCGAGGGCCAGATTGCGCAGGCGCAGCAATGCCGGAATCGGCACCTCGCTCGGGCAGGGAAGGCAGGCGCGGCATTGGCCACAGGCTGCGGCTCCCAGCCGGCGCTGGCCCGCCTCTGCCAGCCG
>CALFOF010000228.1 GCA_937919075.1 uncultured Cyanobium sp.
GCGATCATCGATTGGATGCTGCCGGGTCTGTCGGGCCTGGAGCTCTGCCGGCGCCTGCGCGGAGCGGGGCTCACCCTGCCGGTGTTGATGCTCACGGCCCTGGCTGATACGAAACACCGGGTGCAGGGCCTCGATGCCGGCGCCGACGATTACCTCAGCAAGCCGTTTGCGATGGAGGAGCTGCTGGCCAGGATCCGGGCTTTGCAGCGGCGGCAGCCCAACTACCGCGATCCGGTGCTGATTGCCGGCTGCTACGCCCTCGATCCCGCCGAAGGTTGGCTGAGCGTGGGGGCGCCCCAGACAACCACCCGGGTCCTGTTGTCTGCCAAGGAACGTCAGCTGCTGGCCTATTTCATGGAGCATCCCGGCGAGATCATTCCAGGATCACGCCTGCGCGCCCAGCTCTGGTCGCTGAATGAAGATCCGATCAGCAATGTGGTGGCCGCTCAGGTGCGGCTGCTGCGGCGCAAACTCGCCAGCCACGGGCTCACCAATCCGATCGAAACGGTGCCCTCCCAGGGTTATCGCTTCGAGCCGGAAGCGTAGGCAGCTTGCTGATGACGAGGCCAGCTGCCATTCGCCAGAGCCGCCTGTGGCTGGCGGCGGCCTATCTGCTGGTGATCGGAGCCATCCTGTACGGGGCCGGCCATGGAATGTCTGGCCTGCTGATGCGCGCCCACTGGTCGGCGATCAAAAGCGAGTTGGAAACCCTGGGCGGCACGCTGCACGACAGCCTCAAGCCGCTCCTGCCGGCAGAAGCCCGTCCTTCTGCCCAACTCCTCACCATCCTGCCCGGACTGTGCCTGGTGGGAGATCCCTGCCCGCTGCCGTCATCGCTGCTGCCGCGCCATGCGGTGAGCATCGCCGATCCAGAACGCTTTTACCTGCGCCTGCTTAACCGGCAGGGCAGGCTGATCGCCCATTCCCCCGGCTCCCCCAAGACCACGGCGGCAGGACCGGGCCCCGTCTGGACGGTGCTGGACGGGCAGGACGGCGAACGCTTCCTGCAGTATTCGATCCACCTGCATCGCTCCCACGCGCCCGCACCACCAAGTGCGCAACCAGCGGAATTGGCGGAGCTCGATTGGGGGTATCTGCAGATCGGCCGCAGCTTGCGCGGGCTGGATGCTGAAGGCGAACGGCTCTGGTGGGCGGCGCAGACGATCGTGCTGGTGGCGCTGCTGGTGGCTGGACTGGCGAGTTGGTGGCTCTCCGGCCTGGCGATGCAGCCGCTGCTGAAGGCCTACCGGCAGCAAGAGCAGTTCAGCGCTGATGCGGCCCATGAATTGCGTGCCCCTGTGGCCAACCTCCTGGGGGTGGTGGAGGCCCACAACAGGGTCGCTCCTGAGGAGCAGAAGGCCGGAAACGACATGCTGGCCGTGGTGTGGGGCCAGGCGCAACGGCTGAATCGCCTGATCACCGACCTGCTGCTGCTCGCCCAGCTGGAAGCGCCGGAGCCGGCAGCGGCCCTGCAGGAATGCGACATCACCCAGATCGCTGCTGACCTGATTGAGGAAACCGCTGAGGCGGCAAACGCCGCTGGCGTGACGGTGCAGCTGATCAACAACAACGAGGCCGCGATCCGGGTGCATGGAAGTGAAAGGGAGCTTTACCGGCTGGTGTCAAACCTGCTGCTGAACGCGGTGAACTACACACAACCGGGCGGAACCATTTCAGTGAGCCTGCGGCGCGAACGGCACCAGCTGGTGCTGCAGGTGAAAGACAGCGGCATCGGCATCAGCACGGCCGATCAGCAACGCATCTTCGATCGCTTCTTCCGCAGCGACCCCAGCCG
Source organism: uncultured Cyanobium sp. (assembly GCA_937919075.1). Taxonomy (GTDB): domain Bacteria; phylum Cyanobacteriota; class Cyanobacteriia; order PCC-6307; family Cyanobiaceae; genus MW101C3. The sequence continues at coordinate 1,796 of CALFOF010000228.1, forward strand.
CTCACGCCAACAAGGCGGCACCGGCCTGGGTCTCTCGATCGTGGCGGCGATCGTGCGACGCCATCACGGGCAGATCTCAGTGGCCTCGACGTTGGGCAGCGGCAGTGTGTTCATAGTGAAGCTGCCTGCCACGGGCAGCGGCTCATTCAGAGCGGCTCTCCTCCAGCAGACTCCGCCACCAGCTGCTTGAACATCACGAAGACATCCACAAAACCAAGGGTGTGGTGCGCAAACGCGCCGGGCAAGCGACCCACAATGGCGTAGCCCAAGTGCTGCCAGAGCCGCACAGCGCGGTGGTTGGTGGAAACCACAAAGTTGTATTGCATGGCCCGAAAACCCATGGCAATGGCGAGGCGTTGCGAATGCTCACACAAGGCCGTGGCCACACCTTGGCCCGCAGCAGCCTCGGCCACCATGTAGCCACAGTTGCAGACATGGGAACCCAAACCCGGCTGATTCGGACGGAGGAAGTAAGTGCCGAGGATGTCTCCAGGTTCTTAAACCGCCAACAACGTGGCCGTTGGAATGTCGATCCAGGCTTGGTGAGCATCAGCTTCACTGATGTCCGGCGGATAAACGTAGGTATCTCTACCTGAGAAGGTGGCTCTCAACAGGGTGAACAAAGCGGGCCAGTCTGAAGCCACATACGGACGAATGGTGATCATCTTGGTGCCATGCCTGATGTCATTTTACAAGTACCCATCGGCATGGTCAACGCGGCACCTCACGTTGATGCGAAACACCACATCAGCGGAATGCAGAACGGAGTGCAAGCACGTCAACTGGGTTGAAGATCGATGTAGCTGAGACCTCGCCGTAGTAGGACGGCCCATCTGCATCCCAAGACAAGGCTAGAGGCAGTACGCCTCCCATCCACAGACAAACCATGGTCATGGAGAAGGTTCAGCCCATCTCTGTGTGGGTCCAAACGTATGGATGCAGCAGTTCTGCTGCAGTGCGGATGGCCTTGAAAGGCGTCGATAGACTTCAACCGAGTGGATCATCGAAGGATGCAGGCACGAATATGCGAATCGCACAGATTTCAACCCTTCATGAAAGAGTGCCACCAATTGGTTACGGTGGAACAGAAAGAGTTGTGCACTACCTCACCGAAGAATTGGTGAGGCGTGGCCATGAAGTCGTACTGTTTGCCAGTGGTGATTCCCTGACCAGCGCACAGTTATGCCCCTGCGTTCCTCAAGCTCTACGCCTGGGTGGAGCCAGCGGCGATCCAACTGTTCACGACATGATCCAACTCGACCATGTGATCGCGCAACTCGATAGCTTTGATGTTCTTCACTTTCACAACGGACATTACCATTTCCCGATCGCTGAATTGCTGGGCGTCCCCCATCTGAGTACCATTCACGGCCCCTTGCATGCGTCGGAGCAGAGAACGCTCTACGACCACTTTGATCAGGTGCCGTTGGTCTCAATTTCCGCAACCCAGCGTCTGCCGGTGCCTGCTGCCAACTGGCTCGGTACCGTTTATCACGGCCTCCCCACTGATCTGTATCACTACGAAGCCAATCCAGAACCCTATCTGGTTTTCGTCGGTCGGGTTTCGCCGGAGAAACGTCTGGATCGCGCCATTGCGATCGCCACAGCGGTGGGCCTGCCCTTGAAGGTAGCCGCCAAGATCGATCCTGTCGATGCTCCCTACTATCACGCCCAGATTGAACCTCTGTTGCACAACAATCCGCTGGTGGAGTTTGTGGGGGAGGTGGATGATGCTGGCAAGCAGGAGCTACTGAGCCACGCATTGGCCCTGCTGTTTCCGATCGATTGGCCTGAGCCGTTCGGCCTGGTGATGATTGAGGCGAATGCCTGTGGCACCCCAGTGATCGCCTGGCGCAACGGCTCCACGCCCGAAATCATCCGAGAAGGAGTGAACGGCTTTCTGGTGGAGTCGATTGAGGGGGCGATTGCTGCCGTGCGTCAAGTGGAGCAGCTGGATCGCTCGCGGGTTCGCAGCCATTTTGAGGTGTGCTTTTCAGTGGGGCGCCAGGCAGAAGATTATGAACAGCTATACCGGCACTTGATCCAGGCACGTCGCAGCCATAGTCCCGCCCATCGCATGTCAGTGCATGCCTGAACCCCTTCCTCCCTTCGTTCTCAAGAACGAGGAAACCTTCGCCGTACTGGACTCACGCGGCGAGATCAGCCCTGAACTTCAGCACGATGCTGGCATCTTTCACCGCGGCACCCGCCACATCAGCCGGTTGCAGGTGTTGCTGTGGAATGAATCACCGATGGTGCTGAGCTCTACGGAGCTCGGTGCGATGGGTGTGCTGGTGAGCCATCTCACCAACAACAACGAGCGGAGCACTGGATCGGCGGCGATGAGCATTCATCTGGAGCGCACTACTGTGCTCACAGCGACGGCTTGCCTCCAACAGTTCTGCTTCACCAGTTATGAAGGCCGCCCGGTTCAGATGCCGCTGACGCTGCGACTGGACGCAGATTTCTGCGACATCTTCGAAGTGCGGGGATATCAGCGACCCCAGCGTGGCCGCACGGTGAGGCGTGGCAGCGACGGGGCGCTAGAACTGCTTTACAGGGGCCTTGATGGCGAAGATCGGATCACGCTGCTGCGCATGAGCGATCCGGTTCAAGATGTCAATGCAGAAGACATCGGTCTTGTGCTGACTCTCGAGCCAAGGCAAACCTACCGACTGTTTCTGGTGCTGGATTTCCATCCCGCCGCTGAACCACTTGGGGCTGAAGAGCACTACAACGCGGCGATGGCCGCCACCATCCAGCGCTTCCGGGATGCGCGGCGCCGCGCCGCCACAGTGGTGAGCGACAATCCGGCCTTCAACAGCTGGCTGCTGCGCTCGTTCTCGGATGTGCACCTGCTGGCCAGTCAGGTGGAAGACGGCCTCTATCCCTATGCCGGGGTTCCTTGGTTCAGCTGCCCGTTCGGGCGAGACGGACTGATCACAGCCCGCCAGATGCTGATGGTGGAACCGCGGCTAGCTCGGGGGGTACTGGGGTATCTGGCGCGCCGCCAGGCCCTGGTAGTGGATCCAGCCCACGATGAGGAGCCCGGCAAGATTCTGCACGAATCACGGCTGGGTGAAATGGCAGCCCTGGGGGAGGTGCCGTTCTCCAGTTATTACGGTGCCGTGGATTCAACACCGCTCTTTCTGATGCTGGCGGGGGATTATCTGTGCCGTAGCGATGATCGCGACTTCATCATCGGGCTGCTGCCCGAGCTTGAGGCAGCGATGGGCTGGATTCACAGAGCAGAAGCCAGCAGCAGCGATGGTTTTCTTCGCTATCTGTGCACCGCCGATGGAGGTCTGAGCAATCAGGGCTGGAAAGATTCCGACGATTCGATTCACCACGCCAACGGACAGCTGGCGGAAGGTTCGATTGCGCTCTGTGAAGTGCAGGCCTATGCCTACGGGGCACGCCGTTCGCTCGCGTCAATCTTCCAGTGCCTGGGTCGGGCCAATGAAGCTGAGGCCCTGCGCGAGGAGGCTGCTGCACTTCGCCAGCGCTTTCATGCCGCCTTCTGGGCTCCATCAATCGATTCCTATGCGCTCGCACTGGATGGGGACAGCCAACCCTGCAACGTGAGGGCTTCCAATGCCGGCCATTGCCTCTGGACCGGCATCGCCACGCCAGAGGCGGCCGCGGCGATCGCGCGGCAATTGATGGCCCCCACCAGCTTCAACGGCTGGGGAGTGCGCACATTGGATGAACGGGAGTGCCGCTATAACCCGATGAGTTATCACAACGGATCGGTGTGGCCCCATGACAATGCCTTGATTGGCATGGGTTTGGCTCGCTACGGCCACCGCTCAGAAGCTTTGCAGATTCTCACCGGTCTGTTTGAAACCGCCAGCGCCGTGCCGATGTTTCGCTTGCCGGAACTGTTCTGCGGCTTCTCGCGGCGCGATGAGGAGGGGCCCACCTTCTACCCGGTGGCCTGTAGTCCGCAGGCCTGGGCCAGCGCCAGCGTGTTCGGCCTGCTGGAGGCGGTCACCGGGATGTCAATTGAGCGGGAAGCGGGCAGCCAGAGGGTGCAAGTGCGCCTGCGAAATCCCTGTTTACCAAAAGGCCTCAACCTGCTCGACATCAACGGGTTGCGGCTGGGAGAAGAGGAGATCAATCTTCAGTTCCACCGCAGCGACCATGACGTGGGCGTGCTGGTGCGCAGCCGTACACCAGGAGTGGATGTGCTGGTCATGAAATGAGAGCGTCAGTCACTAGGGTGCAAGGCTGGGTGCAACACGAAGGCACTGAGCCTTAGTAGAACAACAGAACTGGCGAGGTTTCAGCAACGGCGTTCCCAACACCGGCAAGGGCGAGGGCTGAGGGTGCGTGAGGGCTCGGCATAATGCCGCAATGGCAAGGCAGCGCGTCTTCGGTATCAACGTGAACACCAGGAGCGCTGTGGTGGGTATGGGAACCGCTCTGTGGCTGGCTGTCGGGACAGCCCTGCCGGCAGCCGCAGTGAAGCCGGTGTTGCGAGTGGGCGTGGTGGATGGTGCACCACCCCTGCAGCTACAGGGATGCCGGTGCCTGGCGGGGTCTGGCCGTTGATCTGTGG
>CALFOF010000229.1 GCA_937919075.1 uncultured Cyanobium sp.
CCACGGCGGGCGCGGCGGCGGCGCAACCCGCCTCGCCCCGCAAGGGCTTGCGGCCCAGCAACTGCACGAAGCAGCGCTGCTGGTCGTCGAGCTGCAGCGTGCGGTGGGCCGTCCAGAGGCGCCGTTCCTGCGGGCCATGGCGGTCGAGCCAGGCGCGGCGGCGGCAGCGGACCCAGCTGCGCAGCAACCGGTCGGTGAGCACCCGATCGGGGTGGGCAGAAGGCATGCGGCCAAGCTAAAGGGGACGGTGGCCTGCCCAGAGGCCGGCACGCGCTCCGCCCCGCTGGATGCGTCACGCTGCTACGACCCTGGCACTTCCCCTCCACCCCATGGCGTCCGCCCCCCTGCCCCTGGAGCCCAGCCCGATCCGGTTCGGCACCGATGGCTGGCGCGGCATCCTCGGCGTCGACATCACGGTGGAGCGGCTGTTGCCGGTGGCCGCCGCCGCCGCCCGCGAGCTGGAGCATTCCGCCCCGCCGGGCCTGAATAGCCGCGAGGTGGTGATCGGCTACGACCGCCGCTTCCTCGCACCCGAGCTGGCCGAAGCCATTGCCGCCGCAGTGCGCGGCGCCGACCTCGAGCCGCTGCTCACCGACACGCCCGTGCCCACCCCCGCCTGCAGCTGGGCCGTGGTGGAACGCGGTGCCCTGGGCGCCCTGGTGATCACCGCCAGCCACAACCCGCCCGAATGGCTCGGGCTCAAGATCAAGGGCCACTTCGGCGGCTCGGTGGAAGGCGACTTCACCGCAAGGGTGGAGAAGCGCCTGGAGGCCGGCGGCATCACCGTGCCGATCAGCGGCGATACCCCCCGCTTCGATGGCTGGGCCGGCTACCTGGCGGGGCTGCGCAAGTTGGTCGACACCAGCGCCCTGCGCCAAGGGCTGGCGCGGCTGGGCATGGCCGTGATCGTGGATCCGATGCACGGCTCGGCCGCCGGTGGCCTGCCAGCGCTGCTGGGCCACCCGCCTGCCGCGGCCTCTGAGGTGCCCGGAACCAGCGACATCCAGGAGATCCGCTCCAACCGCGATCCGCTGTTCGGCGGCCATCCCCCCGAACCGCTGGAGCCCTACCTGGGCGAACTGATCGCAGCGGTGCGCGCCAGCACGGCCGCGGGCCGGCCGGCCCTGGGCATCGTGTTCGATGGCGATGGCGATCGCATCGCCGCCATCGACGAACAGGGCCGCTACTGCAGCACCCAGCTGCTGATGCCGCTGCTGATCGATCACCTGGCCCGCGCCCGCGGCCTGCCCGGCGCCGTGGTGAAAACCGTGAGCGGCTCCGACCTGATGCAGCAGGTGGCCGAAGGCCTCGGCCGCCGCGTGATCGAAAAGCCGGTGGGCTTCAAGTACATCGCCGCCGAGATGCTGAGCGGCGATGTACTGATCGGCGGGGAGGAATCCGGTGGGGTGGGGCTGGGCATGCACCTGCCGGAGCGGGATGCCCTGTTCGTGGCCCTGCTGGTGGTGGAAGCGGTGGTGGAAGGGGGGCTGCCGCTGGGCGAGCGGCTCGATCAACTGCGCGAGGCCCATGGCGGCGCCGGCACCTACGACCGCCTCGACCTGCGGCTGCGGGACATGGCCACCCGTCAGCGGCTGGAACGCCAGCTGGCCGATGCCGCTCCCACCGACGTGGCGGGCGCGCCGGTGCTGGAGGTGATCCGCACCGATGGCGTGAAGCTGCGGCTCGGCGCCAGCCACTGGCTGATGCTGCGCTTCTCCGGCACCGAACCGCTGCTGCGCCTCTACTGCGAAGGCCCCAGCCCCGAGCGGGTGGCCGCCGTGCTCGCCTGGGCGCAGCAGTACGCGGAGGCGGCATGACACCCACCGCCCTGCCAACCGACCCACACGCCACCCCCTCCACCGTGCTGGTGCTGGCCAGCGGCAATGCCGGCAAACTGCGGGAATTCAACGCCGCCCTCAACGGCGAGGCGGCCCGCGCCGCCGGCCTGCCGCCGCTTGATGTACGCCCCCAGCCCAGCGGCTTTGAGGTAGAGGAAACGGGCGACAGCTTCGCCGCCAATGCCCGCCTCAAGGCCGAAGCGGTGGCCTTGGCCACCGGCCACTGGTCGCTCGCCGACGACTCGGGCCTGGGCGTGGAGGCGCTCGGCGGCGCCCCCGGCATCCATTCAGCCCGCTACGCCGCCAGCGACAGCGAGCGCATCGCCCGGCTGCTGCGGGAACTGGACGAACGCACCGGGCAGGATCCCGCCGCCAACCGCCGCGCCTGCTTCACCGCCGCCCTGGCCCTGGCCAACCCCAGCGGCCACATCGTGCTCGCGGTGGAAGGGGTCTGCCCGGGGGAGATTCTCACGGCGCCGCGCGGCAGCGGCGGCTTCGGCTACGACCCCGTGTTTCTGGTGCCGGAGGCCGGCCTCACCTTCGCCGAAATGGACCTCGACACGAAGCGCCGCCTCGGCCACCGGGGCCGCGCCCTGGCGGCGCTGCTGCCCCAGCTCGGGCCGCTGCTGCAGCCCTGATGGCGGTCAATCTCACCAACGAGCTGGCCAAGGAACGCAACCGGGCGGCGGCAGAGCGCACCTTGATGGCCTGGATCCGCACCTGCCTGGCGCTGATCAGCTTCGGCTTCGGCCTCGACAAAATCATCGGCGCCATCAACACCAGCCGCGTCGAGGGCCCCGCCCATGCCGGCCTCGGCGTGCGGCTGGTGGCGATCGGCTTCGTGCTCACCGGCATCCTGGCCATGGCCGCCGCCGCGCGGGAACATCTGCGCACGCTCAAGCGGCTTAAACGCGACGACTTCGTCTACCTCGATCAGACCTCGATCGGAATCGCCACCGCCGTGGCCCTCACCCTGATCGGCAGCATCGCCCTGGTCCTGTTGATCGTCGGTGCGAGGCCGCAGTGAATCCGGTCGTGGCGCTGGTGCTGCTCGTCACCCTGTTCGCGCTGATGTTCGCGTTGGGGTTGGGGCTCTCCGCCACCGAGCTGGCGCTGCTTCTGCTCCAGCTGCCGCTGGCCGCCGCTCTCCCGCCACCAGCCCGCGATGGGCTGGCGAAAACGGCAGCGACGGCTGGCATGCGTCGGAATGTTGCGGACACTTTCAGTGCGTGGCGGCGGTGTTGCCGCCACGTTCACAGTGAGGCATCCACTCACCACACCGACACTCCCTGCGGTCGTCCCCTATGGACGCTCCATGAAGGTCGCTGCACCGATGTTCCTGAAAACGCCCTTTCTGATCAGCGGAGCCTTGGCGAGCTGCGCGCTCGCCCTGCTGGCCGCGCCGGCGCCCACCCGCGCCGAGGTGCTCTACAAGCTCACCACCACCTGCAGCCTGATGGGGGCCGACCCACAGGCCTGCACTGTGGAAGCAGAGGATTTCGACCGCGTCACCCTGTACCGGCATCGCATCGGCGCCATCACAAAAACGGTCCGCGTCACCGACACGCCGCTGAAGATGGAGCTCTACGACGCCGACTCCAAGCAGTGGAAGCAACTGCAGAGTGCGTCAGCTCGGTTTTCCGCCAACACGGTCTGCTTCAACGGCCGTGATCTGTGCGTCGTCAATCCCAACTACCTCAACAGCGTGAAGGAAGGCCGGCCCGAACTGATGGCAGGGCGAGATCTGGTGCGGGTGCACTTCGACAGCAACGGCCGCACCAATGCCAGTTGCTACGACGACGGTTGTGATCTGGTCCTGAAATGAAGCACCTCGCAGGATTGGCTTTGCTGCTGGCCGGCGTGATCACGCTGCCCGCCGGCGCAGGCTTCGCCTTTGATCCCCCAGCGGGCACCAGCCCCACACAACTGATCGCCCGCGGTGCGGGCGGTGGTTCCCGTGGCGGTGGCGGCTCAAGGGGCGGTGGCGGTGGTTCCCGCGGTGGCAGTGGTTCCCGTGGCGGTGGTGGCAACTTCCGCAGCGGCGGTGGCGGTGCTGGCGGTGGTGGCCGGGCCAACACAGGCTTCAGCAGCTCTGGCAGTGGTCTCAGCCGGGGATCCTCCAGGCCCAGCGGCGGCTGGAGCAACCAGGTGCGTCAACCGGGCGCGAACCCCTCGCTCAACCGGCCCAGCGGCAACGCTGTCGCCGGCAATCGCAACCTCGACAACAACCGGAACATCAATCGGGACGTGAATCGGGACGTCAATCGAAATGTCAACGTCAACCGCGATATCAACCGTAACGTCAACCGCAACGCCAACGTCAACGTCAACTGGAACCGGCGCGTCAACATCAACAATGTGAACGTCAATGCCGGCTGGGCGCGGGCTGGCTGGGGCGTGGCGCGGCCGTGGAACTACGGCTGGTATGGCGGTTGGAACACACCGACGTGGGGCTGGTGGGGTGCCCGTGCGGCCACCTGGGGCATCGCCACCCTTGCCACCGCTTCAATCATCAACAACGCCGTCAATTCGGCCATCAGCGCCAACCAGACCACCATCTTGGTGCCGAACAGCAACTACCAGCTGATCTTCGCTTCAGTGGTGCCAACCAGCAGCTCGGTGGTGAGCTTCGCCGTCACCACCGACGGCGGCACCTACCAGCTCAACGCCGATTGCAACGCTGGCCTGCTGGATGGCCGCCAGCCCCAGAGCGCGTCGGAGGCTGAACTGCTCAACGCCGCCTGCCAGGTGGCCTTCGGCAACGCCTGACGCCCCGGGCGTGCGAGTACGAGCAGACGGCGGAGACAGACGAGCACAGGCAGGTGGCAACGGGCCGCTGAACGCCACCAACCCGCCGTTTCAGCGGGGTCTCCCCTTCTGACCGGTGTTCCCGGCCACCGCCGTGAACCGCCTCAGCCCCTGCTCCCCACCTGAAGGCCTGACGCAGGTTCAGTGCGCGCAGCGCCGGCATGTGCGCCAGTTGATCGTGGATTTCGAGCGCGACGCTGGCCTCGATGAGGTGTTCGTGGTGCTGACACTCGGGGCGACGGCGATCGCCACGCTCGGGCTGCTCAGCAACAGTGCTGCGGTGGTGATCGGCGCCATGATCATCGCCCCGTGGATCACGCCGTTGCGGGCCACCGCCTTCGGCATCCTGCGGGGGCGGCTGAAGCTGGTGGGTCGTGGCCTGTTCACCCTGCTGGTGGGAGCACTGCTCAGCGTGGGGCTGTCGCTGCTGCTCGGGCGGCTGGCCGGCCTTCCCGACTTCGGCAGCGAGGTGATGGCCCGCACGGCGCCGAGCCTGCTCGACCTGGGCATCGCCTTGGTGGCCGGCGTCATCGCCGTCTATGCCCGTCTGCGCAGCGAAGCGGTGTCGTCCATGGCGGGAACGGCGATCGCCGTGGCCCTGGTGCCCCCCGTGTGCGTGCTGGGCCTGCTGCTCTCCGCCGGCGAGTGGGACCACGCCCGCGGCGCCGGCCTGCTGTATCTCACCAACCTGTTCGGCATCCTCAGCGGCTGCCTGGCGATGCTGGCCAAATGGGGCCCCGGCTTTCGCCACTACGCCCGCCGCAGCCGGCTGAGTGTGGTCAGTCTCGGGCTGACCGCCCTGCTGGTGGTGCCCCTGAGCGGTGGCTTCATCGATCTGGTGCGCAGCGCACGGGAACAGGTGTTGAAACGGGAGATCACCGAAACGATCGAGCGCTTGCTGGTGCGGGAAACGGTGACCGTGGGTCAGAACGCCAGGCTGGATAGCCTTTTGATCGACTGGGCCCAGAACCCACCGCTGATCCGGCTGATGCTGCGCACCGTCGAGCCCGACCAGCCCACCCCGAAGCAGGTGGCCGAGTTGCAACGGTTGATCAACGCGCGGCAGCCGCTGCGCTTCCGGCTGCTGGTGGAGCGCTCCGCCGTGGAAGTGGTGGGCCCGGAAACCGCACCGAACCCACGGGAGGCTGGCCGACTGCCGCTGACACCACCACCAACGGTGCCCCGCTCACGTCTGAACCCACCACCGCTGCCGCCGCTGCCGCGGCCTGAGCCGCTCGGCACCCCCGAGTAGGACGGAGGCAGGCCAATTGCCGTCAGAGACCATGTCCAAAGCTCAGTTGACCGCGTTCCTGCTGCAGGTGGAAGGCGATCCCGCGCTCAAGGCCAGGGTCGACGGGGCCGCCGATTCCGCTGCGGTGGTGCTGATTGCCGCCGAAAAGGGTCATGTGTTCTCCGCCGCCACCCTCAGCCGGCAGCAGCGGGGCTGATCCCGGCCTCGAGGGCCTGCTTCAGGCTCTCCAGCCGGGCCAGGTTCACGCCAAGGTCTGAATCCCCGAGGCGGGAAGCCGAGCGCAGCTGCAGCACGCCACTACGGGCGTCGGCCGCCAGCTCGAGGTCGTCGATGAAGCCGAACAGACGGCTCTCAGCGGTGGCGTGGAGATAGGCACCCCCCGGTTGCTCATCGAAGCGTTCCACCGTCACCCCCGGCGTGGCCGCCAGCACCGGCATCAGCTGGCGCAGGCCGGCCACCGGATCGGCCAGCGGCCAGTCCTGGCGGACGCAATGGCTGGGGGCCGTGCAGGGAGAAAGGTGCCCGTCGTGCAGGCCGAGCTCCGCCGGCACCGGCCCCACCAGGTGAAACAGGGCGGCAGCAGCGGCCGCCGGCTGGAAGGTGAGCGGCGCGGCGGCGGCCAGCAGCCACAGGCAGGCCATCACCAGGATCCGGCCCAGACCCAAACGATGCGGCTGAGCGTTCATGCCGCACTCCAGCTGCCATGCAACCCGTGGGGGATCGCCAGCGGCAGCGGAATCACCGCCTGCTCGGTGAGATCGTCGGCCCGCAGGATCACCAGGTCACTGGCGGCGCGTGCCCCGTTCCAGACGACGCAGAGGATCCAGCCGTCGTCTTCCGCCAGGGCGGGCCCGGCGCCAACGGCTGGACGGGGCACCATCAACGGCTCGCTGACGAAGCCCCGCGGCGCCGCGCTCCAGACCCAACGCTCGCCGGAGTGCAGGTCAAGCTTCTCGATCGCCTGCAGCGGGTCGTTGCCTCGCTCCCGGTGGGTGACTGCCATCCAGGCATAACGGGCATCCAGCCCGACCCGGGCGGGGTTCACCATGGCGAATTCGCAGCAGCGCTCCTCCAGCCGTTCACTGCTCACCGCACCGGTGGCCAGATCGATGCGGCAGCGGTGCAGCTGGCCCACCGGCAGGGTGCTGAAGTCGACGGCGCGGAAGTCGGTGTCCGGGCCGATCGTGGGGAAGTCGTCGTAGTAGATCGAATCCACCACCACCTGGCCGGCCGCACCGGCGCTGGGATCCTCGAAGGCATTGAGGTGGTGGAACACGAAGCCGGCCGGCGCCTGCACCTGCAGGGGCTCGCCTTCACCGGAGCGGGGAATCAGCCAGAACTGGCCCTGCTCTCCGGGCTTGGAGGCCAGACACTGGGCGGCCCCCTTCAGGCCGAACACGAAGCCCAGCGGGTTGAAGGCCATGGCGTTCTGCAGGAACACGGCCCAGTTGGGGGTGATCGCGAAATCATGCAGAAAGGCGAACCCCTTGAAGCTGCGCGTCTGATCGGCCAGCAGGCGGCCACTTCCGCCCTCGCCGCTGGAGGCATCGAACTCCATCAGCCGGATCGAGCTGCGGGGCCCCGCCTTCACCCCGAAGGTGACCATGCGCGGGCCGCCCCGGTGGCCGGGATCGAAGCGCGGGTGGGCGCTGAAGGCCTCCCCGGCGGCCAGCACGCCATCGAGCTGCTCGAGGCCGGTGGTCTCCAGCGTGTCGGGATCGAGGCTGTGGGGCAGGCTTGCTTCCCAGAGCGCCAGCAACCGGTCGCCCAGCCGCACCACGTGGGTGTTGGCGATGTTCTTGAGCCGCAGGTCGAAGGCATTGGCGAGGGGGCCGCCGGGCTTCTGGGTGCCGAACACGCCGCGATACACGAAGCTGCCCTTCTTCTCCTCCGCCAGCCAACCCTCCGTGCGCACGAAACGGTTGGTGAGGCTGGCGCCACCGCCGTCGAAGCGCACGGCGGTGATCATGCCGTCGCCATCGAAGGGGTGGTGCACCCACTGGCCGCCGCGCTCCAGCCGGCCCGGTCCGTTGCGGTAGAGGGTGCCGCTGAGCTCGCTGGGGATGGAGCCTTTGCTGGCGCTGAGCGGTGCCGCCGTGAGTTCGCTGCCCACGTTGCGGAAGGCACTGGCCCAATCGGCGCGGGCGTAGGTGGTGGGGCTCGCGGCGGAATCCGGTGCGTCCGGATGGTCAGGGCGGCTGGCGGCCAGGGTCATGAAACAGACGAGCGGACGGCGTTGCTCCCATCATCACGTAAAGGAGTGTTAAGGCGCGGCGCCCGCCTGCTCCAGCACCCCCTTACTGCTCGGCACCGCACCAGCCCGGCGCGGGTCGATCTCCACCGCCAACCGCAGCGCCCGGGCGAACGCCTTGAAGCAGGCCTCCACGATGTGGTGTGAATTCAGGCCATCAAGCTGGCGGATGTGCAGGGTGAGGCCGGAGTTGTTCACCACCGCCACAAAGAATTCCCGCACCAGCTCAGTGTCGTAGGTGCCGATCCGCTGGGCCGGAATCGTGAGCCCGTAGCTGAGGTGGGGGCGACCGGAGCAATCGAGCGCCACCTGCACCAACGCTTCATCAAGCGGCGCCACGAAATGGCCGAAGCGATGGATGCCGCGGCGTGACCCAAGGGCCTGCGCCAGGGCCTGGCCCACGGCGATGCCCACATCCTCGTTGGTGTGGTGGTCGTCGATGTGGGTGTCGCCGTTGGCGCTGATCTCCAGGTCGAGCAGGCCGTGGCTGGCCAGCTGATGCAGCATGTGATCCAGGAACGGCACCCCGGTGCTCACCTGGCAGGCGCCGCTGCCATCAAGATCCAGGCTCACCCGCACATCGGTTTCACCGGTCACCCGATGCACCACGCCGCTGCGGGCAAGGGAACCAGGAAGGGGGAGGGAACCGGAACGGGATACGGACACGTTCGTCACTGCCTGGGCCTGGGCGAATCATGGCTGATCCCGGCTGCAGCACAGCTTGCCCTCCCTCAGGCAAGTGCTCTGCATTGTCGGGTGCTGCCCCTCGCCAGCCGGTTGGCCCTTTCTGGGGGGGCTCACATGCCATTGATGCAGTAGCCCGCATCCACATAGATCACCTGGCCGGTGATGCCGCTGGCCAGCGGGCTGGCCAGGAAAGCGGCCGCGCTGCCCACTTCGTCCTGGGTGACAGTGCGACGCAGCGGGGCCTTCTCCTCCACGTTGTGGATCATCTCCAGAATGCCGCCGATCGCTGAGCTGGCCAGGGTGCGGATCGGGCCGGCGCTGATCGCGTTCACCCGCACTTGGTTGTCGGGACCCAGTTCGGCGGCCAGGTAGCGCACCGAGGCCTCCAGGGCCGCCTTGGCCACCCCCATCACGTTGTAGTTGGGAATCGCCCGCTCGGCGCCCAGGTAGCTGAGCGTGATCACGCTGGCACCGGGATTGAACAGGGGCTTGGCGTAACGGCAAAGCGGGGCGAGCGAATAGGCGCTCACCTCCAGCGCCCGGCCGAACCCTTCAGGAGTGATGGCGCTGTAGTCGCCCACCAGCTCCTCCTTGCCGGCAAAGGCGAGGCAGTGGATCAACACATCGAGGCTGCCCCACTGCTGCTGGATCGCGGCGAAGGCGGCCTCGATCTGCTCGGGCATCTGCACGTTGAGCGGCAGCACCAGGCTGGGGGCGAGCGGGGCCGTGAGCTCGCGCACCTTGCCTTCGAAACGGCCTTTGTCGTCGGGCAGGTAGGTGACCGCCAGCTCGCAGCCCGCCGCAGCCAATTGCTGGGCGATGCCCCAGGCGATCGAGCGGTTGTTGGCGATGCCGGTGACCAGGGCCTTCTTGCCGCGCAGATCGAGAAGCATGTCCAGAGAGCGAGCTGGGGGGATTCTCCCGCAGCGCTGGCGCCCTGCCCGCGCCACGATCGGTGGCATGGAGCCCGCTGTCCCCCTCGCCTGGCCACCTGCTGCAGGCGATCTGCCCCGCGGCTTCACTGACCGGCAGGCGCTTGCCGCCGAGCTGCACGCCTGCTTCGGCCACCAGCTGGCTGACCCTGGCGCCGTAGACGCCCCAACGCTGAGCCCGATCCGCGGCGGCCGGGCGGCGGCGCTGGCCCCGCTGGCGGCCCTCGACCCAGTGGCCTACGGCGCCAGCCGCAACCATCTCGATGGCGCCGTGACCCGCCTGTCCCCCTACATCCGCCACGGGGTGCTCACCCTGGCGGAGGTGCGGGAGGCCGTGTTTGCCGCCCTGGCCGCCCGGGGACAAGGCCGCAGCGCCGGCGAAAAGCTGATCAATGAACTGGGCTGGCGCGACTACTGGCAACGCGTCTGGCAGCAGCTCGGTGAGGGCATCTGGGACGACCGCGAGCAGGGTGCCAGTGGCCTGCCGCCCGCGGCCTATCGCGAAGGCCTGCCCGACGACATCGCCGGCGGCCGCACCGGCCTGGCCTGCATCGATGCCTTTCGCCACCAGCTGGTGCACGAGGGCTGGCTGCACAACCACGCGCGGATGTGGCTGGCGGCCTACCTGGTGCATTGGCGGCGGGTGCGCTGGCAGACCGGCGCCCGCTGGTTCCTGCGGCACCTGCTCGACGGCGATCCGGCCAGCAACAACCTCAGCTGGCAATGGGTAGCCGGCACCTTCAGCGCCAAGCCCTACCTGTTCAACCGCGCCAACCTGGAGCGCTTCAGCAGCGGCCGTTTCTGCCACGCCTGCCCGAAGGCGGGAGCCGGGGGCGCCGGCCGGCCGGGGGGCTGCCCGTTCGAGGCCAGCTACGAGCAGCTGGGCGAGCGGCTGTTCCGCAGCGAGGCACCGCTCAGCCCGCCGCAACCGCCGGCATCGCAGCCGCCAGCAGGCGTGGCTGAGTGGGCCGCCGCCGCAACCGCCGGCCGGCTGCAACGACCGGTGCTCTGGATCCACGGCGAGGCGCTGGGGCCAGCCAACCCCGCCCTGCGCGCCCATTCCGGCCGGCCGGCCCTGTTCGTGTTCGACCGGCCCCTGATCGAGGCAAACACCGGCCAGGGCCCGGCGATCAGCCTCAAGCGGCTCGGCTTCCTCTACGAATGCCTGCTGGATCTGCCGGTGACGCTCCGGGCCGGTGCTGTGGCAGAGGAGGTGATCGCCTTCGCCGCCCGCCATGGCGCCGACGGGGTGGTCACCAGCCGGGCGGTGGATCCCCGGTTTATGGCTCTGGCAGCGACGATCAACGCAGCCCTGCCGCTGGTGGTGCTGGAGCCCGAGCCGTTCGTGCAACTGGAAGGCCCCGTGGATCTGCGGCGCTTCAGCCGCTACTGGAAGCGGGCCGAGCGGGCGGTGTGGGCCGGCTTTGAGGGGCCACGCCCCGCCGCCGGTTGAGCGCGCCTGCACCGCTGCCGCTGCGGCCCTGGCCCCCCGTGGGCCCGCTGGAACGCGGCTGGCTCAGCCCCAGCCCGGCAGCGCCACCGGCCCTCTGGTGCATCGACCGGCGCGCGGCGGCGGTGGCCGCGGCCCTGCCCGCCCTGCTGCCGCTGCTGAGCGCGCCGGAGCAGGAGCGACTGCAGCGGCTGCGTCGCTCGGGTGATCAAGAACGCTTCGCGCTGGGCCGGGGCGCCCTGCGGCAATTGTTGGCCGCCTGCCTGGATCGCCCTGCCGGCGAAATCCAGCTGGTCATCAACCGCCACGGCAAACCGCTGCTGTCGCCTGACCCGCTGCAGCACATGGGCGTGCCGCAGTTCAACGTGGCTCACTCCGGTGATCTGGTGCTGCTGGCCTTCCACCACTGCCGGCCAGTGGGCATTGATGTGGAACGGCACCGGCCACTGCCGGCCTGG
The DNA here is from genome assembly GCA_937919075.1 of uncultured Cyanobium sp. Classification (GTDB taxonomy): domain Bacteria; phylum Cyanobacteriota; class Cyanobacteriia; order PCC-6307; family Cyanobiaceae; genus MW101C3. The sequence goes on from CALFOF010000229.1 coordinate 11,677, forward strand.
CCGGCGATCGCGCAGCGCTGCTTTCCCGCCTCCCTGGTGGCAGAACTCGAAGCCCTGCCCGCTGAAGCGGGACATTGCGCCTTCTTGCGCCACTGGTGCCGCCTGGAGGCGCGCCTGAAGGCCGACGGCACCGGGCTGGCAGCCGCAGGGCAGGGTCTGGCCGATGGCACTGCAGCCAACTCGGCCACCGCTGCCTCCGATCCACTGGCTTGCAGCGATCGGCCCGCCTGCAGCGATCTGCTGCTGCCGGCTGGCTACAGCGGGGCAGTGGCCCTGGCCCGCCTTAA